>CAZPJO010000004.1:15032-32574 GCA_964586895.1 uncultured Roseicyclus sp. | reverse complement strand
ATGTGGCACCGATCACGCCGTCCGCGACATCGGCCACGCCGGGGCAACCGCCATCGACCGACACGATCAGAACATCATCCTGACGACCCACGGCAACAAGCGCCTCGTATGCGCCGGCGGCGGCGGGTTCGTTGATGGTGTAGACCACGTTGATGTCGGGATCTGCAGCAAGGCAGGTTTCCATCGCCGTGCGACCGCCTTCCTCATTACCGGCGGTGACTTCGTTGCAGATGATCCGCTCGTCGGTTTCATCGCCCCACAGCGAGGGATCAACAACGTCGATGCCAAAGCCCGTTAGGAAGCCTTGGTCGCGCAGAACCCCAACGGTCGGCTGGCTGATGGCGAGATCAAGCATGGCAATCCGCGCGTCGGCGGCGGCATCCCCAAGCGCACCCGCAGCCCATTGGCCAATCAGCTCACCGGCGGCGAAGTTGTCGGTGGCAAAGGTCGCATCGGCGGCGTCGATGGGTTCCAGCGGCGTATCGAGTGCAATCACAAGGATGCCCGCGGCGCGCGCCTCTTCGACGGCGGGAACGATTGCGGCGGTGTCGGACGCGGTGATCAGGATGCCGGATGCGCCGTTCGCGATGCAGGTCTCGATCGCGGCAACCTGCGCTTCGTTGTCACCGTCCACTTGACCGGCATAGGAGTTCAGGGTGATCCCCAACTCATCGGCGGCGGCCTCTGCGCCTTGGCGCATCATGACGAAAAACGGGTTGGTGTCGGTCTTCGTGATGAGGCACGCGGATACGCCGTGCCCATCCGCCATCGCAACGCCCGTCGATGCCATGGTGGCCAGCGCGGTCCCGATCATTAGCTTTTTCATTGTGTCCTCCCAGAACAGGTTTTGGCGGGGTTTGCCCCGCCTGATCAGCGACCACTCCGCAGGCCGCCTGATCGCAAGAGGTCACGATTCGAAGCAGGCTGTCAATTAGTTAGTTAACTTTCCTTATTTAAATAATCTGCTATGCTATGCCCGAGATAGAAGGCATATGTTTGCGCCAATGAAAGACGAACTGGTCAGATCGCTCAGCTTCGGGCTGAGCCAGAGGGGGGTTCGTGACCACAACGAACGGCTTCTGCTTTCTCTGATCCAGCGTCATGGCGGCATGCCGGGAAGTGACCTGTCGCGCCGCGCGGGATTGTCGCCGCCCACAGTGTCGAGCATTTTGCGCAGGTTGGACGCCGAAGGCCTTGTTCGGCGCGGGGATCCCGTGCGCGGCAAGGTCGGCAAGCCGTCGATCCCCATGCACCTGGACCCCGAAGGCGCCTTTTCGTTTGGCCTGAAGATCGGACGTCGGTCGGCGGAGCTTGTATTGCTGGATTTTACTGGCAACATTCGTGACGAACGGCACCTGACCTACACCCGGCCGCATCCCCCTGATATTTTCGCCTTTGTCGAGGATGGCGTGAGCGCGATCACCGCGCCGCTGAGCGCTGTGCGACGTGCCCGGATCTGTGGGTTCGGTGTGGCGGCGGCGTTCGAGATGTGGACCGCCGCCGATGCCAGTCCGGAGAGCGTGTTTGCGCAGTGGCGTGACATCGACCTGAAGCGGCAATTGGAGGAGCGGACGGGCCTGCCCGTGCTGCAATTGAACGACGCGACCGCGGCCTGTCAGGCCGAGCATACCTATGGGCGCGGCAAGGAATTTCAGGATTACGCCTATTTTTTCGTGGGGGCCTATATCGGCGGCGGCATCGCGTTGGACAATTCCGTTTACGAGGGCCGACAGGGCAATGCCGGTGCGCTGGGATCGTTGCGCAGCATCGGTCCCAACGGTGAAAGCATGCAGTTGGTGGATATGGCGTCCATCCATCAGTTGGAGCGCAGGCTTCACGAGGTCGATCAAGATTCGCGGCAATTATGGAGCGATCCCGAAAGCTGGCGCAGGTTATCGCGATACGTCGATCCGTGGCTGGGGCAGACCGCGCAGGAACTGGCCAAGGCGGCGTTGTCGACCTGTTCGGTTATTGATTTTGAAGCGATCCTGATCGACGGCGCGTTCCCCCCACATGTCCGCGACGAATTGGTCGAACGGGTCAGGCGCTACGTCGTGACCCAGGATACACGCGGCCTGATCTGTCCCCGCATCGAAGCGGGCAGCATCGGGCACACGGCGCGGGCCATCGGCGCCGCCGCACGCCCGATCGGGGCGCAGTTTCTGCTTTAGGGGCGGCCGCGGTCTGCGAGGCCTGGACGGTCCCATTGCCAGTCTTTCTCGACAAACACCGAGAACAACCAACTTGCGCTTTTGTTCCTGTCCGCGTTGGCCCTTGGAGCCGAGCTTCAGAAGACGCCCTTCTCCTTCGCAAGCAACGCGGCGCGGGTGCGGTTGCTAACGTGCAGTTTCGCCAGGACGTAGTTGCAGTGCAGCTTCACCGTCACTTCGGCCAGGTCAAGCAAACGGGCGATTTCCTTGTTTGAGGGCCCGGGCAAAGATGACCAAGCGTTTCCATTTCGCGCGGTGATAGGCGCATGAACGCCTGCTTCGGCTCGGGCGGCGCTTCGGAAAAGCCGAAGGAGAAATACTGCTCGCCCGCGAGAACGAAGTGGATTGTTTTGACCATAGGTTTTGCAGTGACGGATTTCGCCAGAAACCCCTGCGCCCTTAGCCCCATGGCTTGCAGCGCGACCTCGACCGGTGCAATCCCCTCTATCAGCAAGACCTTCATGTGCGAGAAGGCTTTGATAACTGCCGTCAGCCCGGCAAGGCCGTTCATCCTGGGCATGTTGTAAGCGAGTATGATCAGATCGAAGGGCACCACACCTGCAAGAAGGTGCTGCGCGTCCGGCAGGCTGGCGACGGTCTCGACATGAAAGTCGTCTTGCTCGCCCGGGTAGGCCGCAATCGTGTCCTGCACCGGATCGTAGTCGTCCGAAACAAGTTAATTCGTTATCGGTCTGCTTTATCGCAATGCGCGATCTGACCTGCGCCATCCGCCCGGATGTCAGGGAGCTTGTGCTTTTGGGGTTGGAAGTCGCGACACGGCGGGCTGAAACGCGGCGGGCGGGCTTTGCGCTTCAATTGGCGTTCTCCGGTGCCATCGCGATCGCCGTGATCTTCGGATTGACGGGTGTTTGTGTTTTCCTCGACCGTCTTCCGGGGCACGCGGATCGGCGAGATGCGGAATTGCTGGCGACCAGCGCGCGATTGGGATCGACCGTGCAGGCGTTGCTGGACGCGATTGTGACAGCGGACGAAGCTGGCGAGATCGTGGAATTCAACGCCTCCGCCGAGCGCATTTTCGGATGGAGTCGCGCCGAGATTGTCGCTCAGAAGATGGATGATACCATTATTATTCCCCATCAACATCGCGCGGCACATACCGCGGGAATGGAGCGCTATCTGGCAACCCACGAACCCCACGTGGTCAATGCGAGCCGCGTTGAATTGACCGCGCTGCGCCAATCCGGCGAGGAATTCCCGATCGAATTGAACATCAGTTCGGTCGAGAGCGAGCAGGGAGAGCTTTTCATCGCCTATCTGCGCGATAGCCCCCCGGGCAAGATCAATGAACAAAAGCTCATTGATGCGCGCCACAAGGCCGAGGCCATGGATCGCGAGAAGTCTCAGTTTCTGATGGTATGAGCCACGAGATGCGCACTGCGCTCGACGGCCTTCCGGGCAAAGTCCTTCTGGAGCATGTGAACGAGGCGCTGGACATCACGCCGATTGAATTGGGGTCCATGAAATTGACCGTTCAGCTGTTCGACCTGCATCCGACGGTCAAGGGAGTGATCGATGTCGTGACGCCCCTTGCGCAGGAAAAGAACCTCCTGCTGGCGCTGGATTTCGACGAGGGCACGGACCGCAGGTGCGATGGCGACGGCGGGCGCATGGCGCAAATTTTGATCAACCTGGTCGGCAATGCGATCAAGTTTATCGATCGTGCCCGGGGGTGCGGGCAACCGGATGGAAGATATCGGCCAGGTGCTGGACGACCTCGTTTCGGTCCCTGGGGTCGAGAAGGCGCAAGCGACGGCCGACACTCACCATGCAGGGACGATGCACAGCTCGACGCGCTTGCGGGCGGGGACCCCGATGCGGCCTCCGCGCTTCCCGAGGTGCGGGGCGGCGCGGCCCTGCTTGGATTGTCATCCATAGGTGCGCAAATCGATGACACGGATGCAGAGCAGTTGAACGATCGGGCAATCGCCGACCACCGCGACGCTCTGGTGGCCCGCAAAAAAGACCTGCGACAATTCCTTGGGGCGTTTGCTTTGAAAGGATAAGTATCTCTCCCCTTAGGGTAGGGATAGGGCCCCGCCCTTCCGAGCCGCAGACTTATCCGCAGGTGAACGCAATTTAATAAAGATTGACCGCATCTCATTGTCCATCGAAACGACGGCGTGCCCAAGGAGACCGCCCATTCAACGAAGGACAAGGCCGCCGCGCATTATGGTCGCGAGGGTCACATTCTGATCATGAACACCAATTCGTGCGACGCCGAGGATGAGATCGGCGCGTAAGCCCTGGTCAATTGCACCGCTGCCATGGGCCGTGTCATCAACATGTCGAAACTCGGCAAAACCAATGCCTTGAGCGACGGCCTTGATGCGGCCGAGATGGATTTTCTGGTGCGTGTGGACGCCGATACGCTGGTCGGGGAAAATAATCTGACCCGGTCGATGCCCTGTTTCTTCCACATGGCGGTGGTTGGCGGCGTCCCCGTCCCACCGGGCGGCACGTTGTTCGACCGGGCGTGTTCGTTGCCTACCGCACCGAGCACTCAAGGTATCTTGATGGCTTCGTCGAAGGCATGAGCGGAGAGGACACGGATGTGTCGCTTCGGATCGCTGACCTTGGATAACATTCGGTGGTCGACCCAATAATCCGCTACATCTCGGAGGTGCCGTCGGCCCATGAACACAATCGCGAACAACGCATGCGCTGGTTCTGGTCGATCTATTACGTATCTTCGCGCTGCCGCGACTTGATCTATTCGGGTGATGGATCGCTTCGCGGGAAGATCATCTTGCGGTACATGTTGGTGAATTCGGCGGGTCGCGCGATGCTGGTTCCGCTGATCA
Source organism: uncultured Roseicyclus sp. (assembly GCA_964586895.1). GTDB lineage: Bacteria > Pseudomonadota > Alphaproteobacteria > Rhodobacterales > Rhodobacteraceae > Gymnodinialimonas. The sequence goes on along the minus strand of CAZPJO010000004.1, from coordinate 27,542 downwards.
TCTTTGGTGCGATGGAATGCATCTTGGCCTTAAAACCAAACTCTCCGATAATCTCGCAGTCGGTCGTGGCCATGACGACCGGTGCGCCAGCGATCATGGCGGTTGCCGCGTTACTGTTCAGCGGGGCCCCTAAGGGTATTCTGGCGCTTCCCGAATAGCTGGGGCCTATTTCACGCTGGGGTCGACGCTGCGCATTCTTGTGGGCCACGAAAGTGAGGTCCTGGAAACGGTAACGAAAATGGACATACGCTCAGATGGCCAGCTTCGCGTTGCGTGATCTGCGGATTGGCGCCCCGGCCCGTGGCGCGGGGCAGGGCGGCCCATGTTTTGAAAGAAGGGTCGCGCCCAGAATGGCGGCCTTTGACGGCCTTAAATTGCCTCGTAGCGCGCTGGTCCTTGCGTTCGGAGGAGAGAGCTCCGTATGTCTGTTTCCTGTAAGATGTGTCTGCATATCGACTTTCTTCCGTGAGCCTATCGGCGGCAAACTTATCAATTAAATAATTGATAATTAATAATAATGTTCCATCTCATCAAAATGATTGACGAATATCATTTTTCCCATAAGTTTGAGCGCATGCGGTCGTGGAGGGGGATGCGCTTGGAGGGTGATATCAAGAGCCCGACGTTGCATGACGTCGCCCAACTCGCCGGTGTAAGCTATGCGACGGCTGACCGTGTGCTGAACCGTCGTGGCAACGTTGCGGAAAAGTCGGTGCGCAAGGTCGAACGCGCGATGCAGCAACTGGGGTATGTGCGCAACGTGGCGGCCGCCAACCTGTCGCGAAGCCGCGTGCGCCGTCTGGCCTTTGTGTTGCCGCCGCGCTCGCACCCGTTTTTCCTCAGAATGCATGAACAGATCGCCAAGTCCCGGCGGTATATCAAGGGGGCACAGTTACAGCTTGACGTGATTGAATTCGAGGCATTCGACACCGATGCCCTCGAACGCGCTTTGTCCAACCTGCTGGGGCAGGACTACGATGGGATTGCTTGCGTCGGGCAGGGGCAGGGCGGCGCGTTGACGACGCTGCGTGAAGCGGGTGCGAAGGTGGTCACGCTTGTCTCGGACGGGCCGGGGGAGTCCCGGGATCACTATATCGGAATCGACAATGTGAAGGCGGGGCGCACCGCTGCGCGGATGGTCGGCATGGCGCATCGGGGGCAGGGCGGCCGGGTCATTCCCATTGCAGGCTCGCGCGATGTGCGCGACCACGCGGATCGCATCCGAGGCTTCACCGAAGTTCTCACGGCCGATTATCCGCACATCGACATTTCAGATCTTATCGAGACGAGGGACCAGGATCGCCTGATGCGCCAAGCGCTGCGCGCGCAGCTTTCGGCCGATCCCGGCGTCACGGCGATCTATAACGCTGGTGCGGGTAATGATGGCCTGATCGAGGTTTTGCGGATGTCAGACGATCAGGCGGACATTTTCTGCGTTATCCATGAGGTCTCTGGCAAAAGTCGCGAGGCCTTGGAAGAGGGCGTGGTCGATGTGGCGATCGACCAACGGCCCGAGATCGAGATGGCTCGCGCCTTGGCCATGTTGCAGGCGATCGTCGACGATTTGCCGCCGCCGCCCGCGCCCGAACTGATCCCCGCGATTTATGTGCGCGACAACCTCCCAAATGACCCTGTGTGATCCATGAAAGAGAAAAGATGACAGATTTCTTCCGAGACGTCGCCCCCGTGCGCTTCGATCCTGATGCCGCGGGCCTTGCGTTTCGACATTACAATCCGGACGAGATCGTCATGGGCAAGCGCATGGAGGACCATTTGCGCTTTGCGGTCGCGTACTGGCATTCGTTTGCCTGGCCCGGCGGCGATCCATTCGGCGGGCAAACGTTCGAGCGGCCCTGGTTCGGGGACACGATGGATCTGGCCCGGTTGAAGGCCGATGTCGCGTTCGAGATGTTCGACCTTCTGGATGTGCCGTTCTTCTGCTGGCACGACGCCGATATTCGCCCCGAAGGCGACAGCTTTGCCGAAAGCCTGCGCAACTTCCAAGAGATCGTCGATTACATGATCGCCAAGATGGAAAGCAGCAAGACCCGCCTGCTTTGGGGCACCGCGAACCTGTTTTCGCATCGCCGATTCATGTCCGGGGCCGCAACGAACCCCGACCCCGAAATTTTCGCCTGGTCCGCGGCAACGGTCAAAGCCTGCATGGATGCGACCCACAAGATGGGTGGCGAAAACTATGTGCTTTGGGGCGGGCGCGAAGGCTATGAGACCCTGCTTAACACCGATCTGAAACGCGAACGCGAACACGCCGGGCGGTTCCTGCAGATGGCGGTGGAATACAAGTACAAGATCGGTTTCAAGGGCGCGATCCTGGTGGAGCCCAAGCCGCAGGAACCCAGCAAGCACCAATACGATTACGACGTGGCGACGGTCTACGGTTTCCTCAAGGAATTCGGACTTGAGGGCGAGGTTCAGATGAATATCGAGCAAGGTCACGCGATCCTTGCCGGCCATTCGTTCGAACATGAGCTGGCGCTTGCCGCGTCGCTAGGGATCTTGGGCTCGATCGACATGAACCGAAACGACTATCAATCCGGCTGGGACACGGATCAGTTCCCGAACAACGTGCCCGAAGTTGCCATGGCCTATTACGAGGTGCTCAAGGCGGGCGGCTTCACCAAAGGTGGCACGAATTTCGATGCGAAGCTGCGCCGCCAATCGCTTGATCCGGTTGATCTGATTGCGGGTCACGCGGGGGCTATGGACATCTGTGCACGCGGCTTCAAGGCGGCTGCCGCGATGTTGGAGGATGGCGGGCTGGAGAACTTGCGTGAGGCGCGTTACGCGGGCTGGAATGCGCCGGAGGCTCAGGCGCTACTGGCCAGTGATTTCGCAAGTATCGCCGAGCGTGTCGTCGCAGACGAGATCAACCCGCAACCTCGCTCCGGTCGTCAGGAAATCCTGGAGAATATCGTAAACCGCTTCGTCTGAGGACGGAGCGGTGCTTTGGTTGCCCGGATGATCTCGACGTGCATGAAGGCTGAATTCGCATGGTCGATGTGAACGATGCGGCGTTGCATTCAACGTGATCGCAGGGCGCAACTTCGCGGTCTTGGCCCTCGGTGTATCGCGCCGGGTGGCCGCTATGATCCGCCAAGTGGGCCGCTGCGGCGCAGCCAGTGTTGCCGGTCCCGAACCTGTCCGTGCGTGGGATCGTTCGGAATGTTGGTTCTGACTGGCGACCGGGCAACTCCGCGGGCCTTCCGGTTTGATCCCGGCCAAGCGGTTCGCGGCACCTTAACCCAACCGCTGCCGCAACCCATCAAAGCCAACGGCAAGGATCAAGACGATCCCTCTGGTGACATCCTGCCAGAAACTTGAGACGTTCATCAGGGTGAGGCCGTTGTTCAGGGTGCCAAGGATCAACACCGCAACCAGCGTGCCCCAGACGGAGCCGCGCCCGCCTTGCAATGAGGTACCGCCAAGGATGATCGCCGCGATCACGGTCAGAAGGTGCGGGCCCGCCGCATTTGGGGCTGCGGCCCCAAGCATCGCGGCCAGCACGGTTCCCGCAACTGCCCCCGACACCGCCGACATCACATAGAGTGAGACCTGCGTGCGATCCACCGGCAGGCCGATCAAGCGGCTCGCATCGGGATTGCCGCCGACCGCAAACGCATGGCGCCCGAAATGTGTTTTCTGCATCATCAGCCAAAGGGCCACGTAAACCGCCAGCATCAAGATCGCCGGGACGGGCACGCCAAAGACACGCCCCTGACCGATCCAGTTGAAGCCGTCGACGAACAAAGGTTTGGTCAACCCGCCGGTTAGAATCAATGACACCCCGGTGACAATCGACATCGTCGCCAGCGTCACGATCAAGGGGTTAAGCCGGAGATATGTCGCGAGGATACCGTTGAGCAGCCCGATCAAGATGGACACAAAGATGGCCCCCAACACGGCGATCCATATCGGAATACCAGCAGCGTGGAGCAAGGCGATGATGACCCCCGTCAGGCCCGCGACGGCGGCCACCGAAAGATCAAGCCCACCTGCGATGATCAAGGGCGTGCCGGCCGCCGCCATCAGGCCGATCAGGGCGATGTTGGAACTTATCGAGGTCATGTTGCGCACCGTCATGAAGAACGGCGACAAGAGCGAGAACACGACCAGCAGAAGGATATAGAATATCAGCAGGATCAGAACCGTGGTGCCGACACCGGACCCTCCGAACATCCGTTTGAAGACACCTTGAGACAGCGGAGCGTTTGACATCATGCGCGCCTTCTATGCAGCAGTTTCGGGCCGGGCGGAGGCGGACAGCAAATCATTTGCCGATGCCCCGTATGCGAATTCCGCGAGGATCCGTCCGCGATCGATCACAAGAGATCTGTCCGACAGGCCGGCGATTTCTTCGACATCCGAAGACAGCACCAACACGGCCAGTCCAGAGCGCGCGAAATCGACCAAATGTGAATAAATCTCGCGTCTTGCTCCGACATCGACGCCGCGTGTGGGCTCTTCCAGGATCAGCATTTTGACCTTGGGGTTCAACCATCTGGCCACGCAGACCTTTTGCTGATTGCCCCCGGAAAGGAAGCGGATCGCCTGTTCCGGGCCGGAGGTCTTGATCCCCAGTTTCGAAATCCAACCCTGCGTATGCGTCCGCTCGCGCCCGGGCGATGTGAAGGGGCCGTGGCCGAAATCCTGTTGAAACGCCGCGACGAGGTTTTCGCGCACGCTCATGTCCGCCATGATGCCGTCGGTCTTGCGTTCTGCCGTCACAAACCCGATGCCCGCATCCTTGCCCTTGAGCGCCGAAATCGGGTGGTAGGGTTTGCCCAACAGGGTCATCTCGCCCGCCGGTGGCCGCCCTTCTGCGCCAAAGATCAGGCGGCCCAGGACCTCGACCCCGGACCCGATCAGGCCAAAGACACCAAGAATTTCACCGGCGCGCAGGTCGAAAGACACATCTTCGATCTTGCCGGGCAAGCTTAGCCCGGCGCAGTTGAAGATCACCGGGGCATCGGCGCGCAATGGGTCGCGATCCTCGAACAGTGACCCTGCGACCTTGCCCAACATGGCGTTGACAACATCGGTGACTTGCGCCGTTTTGGGGTCAAATTCACCGGCATTCAGCCCGTCGCGCAACACCACGATCCGGTCGGAAATCTCGAACACTTCCTTGAGGTAGTGAGAGATGTAGACAATGCTTGTGCCGCGGTCCTTGAGGCCGCGCAGGATCGAAAAAATCTGTTCGCTTTCCTGTTCGGACAAGGACGCGGTCGGTTCATCCATCACAAGGATATCTGCCTGCGCCTCCAGCGCCCGGGCGATCTCGATTATGCGTCTTTCGGCGACGGGAAGATCCGCGACCAACGTATCGGGCGCGAGGTGGCCGAAGCCCAGATCATCCAGAACAACCTGCGCGCGCCGCGCCATGTCAGACCAATTCACCCGTCCCGCGCTTTCGGCGTTCATGCAGATGTTTTCGGCGATGCTCAATTCCGTGAAGACCGAGATTTCCTGCGGCAGAAAGGTGATGCCCACGCGCGCGGAATCGCGGGGCGAGTTGAATTCGACGGGCTTTGCGTTGACGCGGATTTCACCGGAATTCTTGGTGTAATTCGCTGTGAGGATTTTCATCAACGTGGATTTCCCGGCCCCGTTGGACCCCAGAAGCGCCACGATCTCGCCGGGCATCACATCCAGCGACACGCCCTCCAGAACCCCGACCGCGCCGAAGGTCTTGACGATGTTGCGCATCTCAATGCGGGGGATAGCGGCGTTCATCCGGGCTCACCTGTTGCAGCGAAGGGGCAGCATGCGTTGCCGCTCAAGGAAAAGCCACCTGACGTTGCGGCCAGGTGGCTTTGACTGACTTGGCCTCAGTTGGCCGGGATCAGATTTTGCACGTCGGCGAGCGACGGATCGCTGCGCAGCGCCTCAAGATGGGCAAGGAAGCCTTCCTCGGGGAAGCTATAGTCGATCACCGCGACGTCCTGGCAATCGATGCTGTCGTTGAACTCGCAGATATTGGCGGGTGTCACCATCTGATGATTGATCAGGACAGCATCGGGAAGGTCTTCCCCGGCGAGGGTCGCCAACGCCATCGGGATCAGAGAATTGCCATAGCGCTCGGGGAACGATCCCACGGCGGCGACAAAGTTCTCTTCGGTTGCCAGTGTCTCGCCTTCGTCAGCGCCAAGGCCCACGACGGTGACCATTTCGCGGCCATCTTGTTGCGCCGCACGCAGGATACCGGTGGCCGCCTGATCGTTGATCGCGGTGCCCATGATCGGGACGCCCTCAGGGATACGGCTCAGCAGATTATTGGTCTGGGTAAAGCTTTCTTCCAGCGTGTTCTTGCTGTCGAATGTCAGGATCTGATCTTCCGGGAAATCAGGCAGGGCGGCACGGAAGCCTGCAATCTGCCCCCCGGTGCGCATCGCCGGTATCGGCCCGGATTGTGGCAGTTCCCCTTCGATGAAATACCCGTTCATCACCGCCTCCAGGCCGTGGCGTTCGACGGCGGCCTGCGCAAGATACGAGCCTCCCATGAAGCCGGCGCGCGGATTGTTCACGCCGAAAAACCCTGCGCCCGGCATGGGGATGTCAATGGCGACGACAGGGATCCCGGCCTCGTTCAGCCGGTTCATGATGACCGCGCCGAATTCCGCATCGGTCTGAAACTCGATCACGAAATCGACGTTTCGGGTGATAAAGCTTTCCGCGTTGGCCAGTGCCGTCGCGCCGTCAAGTCGGTTGTCGGCAACCACGACTTCGATCCCGGCGGCTTCGGCGTTTTCAAGGATGCCTTGTTCGACCAGCACACAGAAGGGGATATCGCGCTGCAGGTTCGCAAAACCGATGACGTAGTTTTCGCCATTGCGCGGCGGGTTGACCTCCATCGCGGCCTGCACCATCGCCATCAGGTTGTCGGCCGGGAACATCGTCCCGTCGTGCGTTGCCGGATCGAAACCGTGGAAGTCGGCCAATGCCGGGGCGGCAGCTACCGACAGGGCAAGTGCGGCCGTCGCAGACAAGATGAAATGTTTCATTTTGGGTCTCCTCCCTGATTATGTGCATGGCCTCCGCGGACGGTGGCATGCTCTCCCTGTTTGAAAGGCTAGAAGAGAATCGGAGCAAAAATCTGGTTAAATGGATACAAGATTTGCTCAGTTCCTGTAGCGGCGAACTGGATGCCGGGGGCGGAGTGAAATTCTGTAAATATTTTATTTTCAAAGACTTGGCGGATGTGTGTGTTGCGGCATTGTTTGGCGCGGCATATCGCGGTTGATTTCTGTTTGCCCCCTGCCATCCTGCGGCCATGACCGACCGGACCGAGAATTATTTCAGCTACATCCCGGAAAGCCGCCTCTGCCATACGCTTGGGTGCACGTTGCAATCGTCCGGCTTCACACGGGTCGCCCCCCACGCCCAATATCCGGCGCCGACACATCCAGTGGATCATATGTTCGGGCGCTCGCAAGGGCGTGTCCTGCAAGCGTATCAGATTGTCTGCATTTCGGAAGGACGCGGCAGGGTCGAGTTGGGGCGCGGGGCCAAGCCGCAAGAGATCCGGGCCGGCCAGATCTTTGTTCTGCTGCCCAATGTTTGGCACCGCTACGCGCCGGAGCCGTCGGTCGGATGGACCGAGCATTGGGTGGAATGCAAGGGAACCGCATTTGATATGGCATTAAATTCGGGTCTGCTTGACCGAACGCGCCCCATCATTCGCAACCCGAATATCGCGTTGATCGAAGACACCTTCGCGGAGGTTCATACATTGGCGCGGCAGGACGCAGTGGGCCATCAACCGGTTCTGTCCATGCTTGGTCTGAAACTGCTCGCCATTCTTGCAGGGCCACGGAACGCGAATGAGGACAGCACCAACAGATTGGTTAACACGGCGCGGATGCTGTTGCTGGAACGCTGCGCCGCGCCGCGTCCGATGGAGGAAATCGCGGAAGAGTTGAATGTGAGTTATTCCACATTGCGGCGGACATTTCGCACGCACACCGGCATGTCGATGAAGGATTATCAGATGTCGGCGCGGGTCCAGAAAGCGAAGGACCTTTTGGACAATACCGAGCTGTCGGTCAAAGGCGTCGCGGCGCAACTCGGCTTTAGTTCGGCCTTTCACTTTTCTAACCAGTTTCGAAAATCGGTCGCGTGTTCCCCTTCGGATTGGCGGGCGCGTTTAGTGCAGCGACAAGATCGCCGCGTCAGCACACCCGAATGACGTCGAGCCCCAGAAGGGCGCCCAGTTTTTCGATCCGGTTGGCGATATGTCCCACACCCACGGCGCAATGATGCGCAGGGGCGGCGGCGTTCCACGCCTCGACAAACTGACGCGCGCCGGGCGCGAATTTGTACCGGCTGTTGGTGTTGCCGATTTCCAGGATCGGCCCGGGCACGGATTCCCCCTCGGCCACCAGGAACGACACCTTGCCGCCAATCTCCAGAACGGAGAGGCAGGTGATCGGCCCGTGCTTCACGCTCATCTCCACGCTGAGCCCGGCGCCGACCTTGCCGTGGTAGACCTCAAGCGGGCGGACTTTGGTTTTGCCCTGCGCGATTTGTGTGTGCCCCGGCCCGTCATGGCCCATCATCACGACGTCTTCGGCATAGTCGATGGCGTAAAACTCGGTAAACGATCCACCTGCGCCGAAAGTATCCATGATCTTCATGGCCTGCGCATTCTTGACCTCGTATTCGCCCGCAACCGGCACCCCCGAAGCGGTCAGCATCGAACACCCCAAAATGACCGAGGTGATGATATCTTCGTGGGCTGATCCGGGGGTGGATTCATAATAATAGGCCATGGATCCGAGCCCATGCCGCTTGATCATCTTGAACAAGGCGGCGGCGGTGGTGGCGGCGCGGTGCAGTTCTTCTTCGGGGCAGTCGGGCTGGATATCAAATTCGGCCCGGATCCGGTCCAGCGTTTCGGCGATGTCCGCCTCGCTCAATTCGTCCCGGATTGCAGCCAGTTCATCAATCTCGACGATTTCGATGATCGTCCCGAAGGCCGCCGATTGCAGCGCCATGTCGGAATAGATGTCGAGCATCCCGTTATAATAGCGCCCCATCACGCCCAGTTTCGTATGCGCCATCACATGGCCAACGCGGGCAGCTTCGATCCAGGCCTCGATCTCGGCATCTACATGATCATCGCCCTCAAGGACTCCCGTAACCTGATGGAAATCGATGCCCGCGCGGGTAAAGACATTGGCGATCTCGGGCACGGGGCAGGCGGCGCAATGGGCCAGCCATTCGCCCGTCATCTTGGCGCGGCTGTTGAGTTTGTTGAACCTCGGCAAATCGATGGCATCGACGGGTTGCAGGTTAAGGGTGACAACCGGCACACCCGCGCGCCGCACGACTGGCAGCACGGTTGAGGATAGCGCATAGGTCGTGACGTACAAAAAGATGACATCGACATCGGCGGATCTGAAATCATGGCCCGCCTGCACGGCTTTTTCGGGTGTGTCGATCAGGCCGAGATTGATGACCTCTACATCATCGCGCGTCAGCTTTTGTTCCACCACGCCCACGTAGGATTTCAGCCGCGCCTCAAGGCCGTCGAACTGTGGCCAGTAGGCGTCCAATCCGATCCCGAACAAGCCCACTTTCAAAGTGTTTGCCGCGATATCAGCCATTTGTCTCTCCTCCCTGCCAGGCAGCCGCCCGGATCTGCGTGGGTCACAGCCTCCCTTGCGGCGACCCGTTAGACCGTCACACTAGGCACGATGGCGTTGCGAATTGTGACCGCACCCATGCAAGAAATGATCAGATTTCGTGGACACGCGCTCGACGAATGACGGAGTCCGGGTCGCGCGAGGGGCAAGCGGAACAGGGCCGCAGCGCTAAAGGCTGAACGCGGCCTGTACGTCGTCTCTGTTGGTGTCGGCCTTGGCGCGGGAGAACACGGTTTCGCCGCGCTTGAGCACATAAAACTGGTCGGCCAGATCGAATGCGAAATCGAAATATTGCTCCACCAGCACGATCGCCATCTCGCCCTCTTCACGCAACTGGCTGATGACGCGCCCGATCAGTTGGATAATATTGGGCTGGATGCCTTCGGTCGGCTCATCCATCAACAACAGCTTGGGTTTCGTAACCAGCGCGCGGCCAATGGCCAATTGCTGCTGCTGCCCGCCGGAAAGGTCCCCGCCGCGCCGGTTTTCCATCTCCTTGAGAACAGGAAACATCTCGAAGATGCGGTCGGGGATGTGCCGATCCGCCTTCGGCAGGCAGGCGAGGCCGGTTTCGAGGTTCTCGCGCACGGAAAGCAGGGGAAAGATCATGCGGCCCTGGGGCACGTAGCCGACCCCAAGTTGGGCCAATTTGTGCGCCGGCAGTTTGGGTAACGTGGCACCGTTCAGCATCACGTCACCCCCGGAGCGCGGATGCGTGCCGGAAATCGCCTTCATCAAGGACGTCTTTCCAACGCCGTTGGTGCCCATGATGCACGTGACGGCACCGTTGGCCGCGGACATGGAGACGGAGTTCAGGATCTGACTTCCGCCGTAGTGCAAGGTGAGGTCGCGGGTTTCCAACATCTTCAGCGTCCCAGATAGACTTCGATGACGCGCTCGTCGGCCATGACATAATCCAATGACCCCTCGGCCAGAACGGATCCTTCATGAAGGACAGTCACCCGACAATCGAGGCGCCGCACGAATTCCATGTCGTGTTCCACAACAACGACCGCGTGGCTTTCGGCCAGGCGCTTGAGCAACGCGGTGGTGTGTTCGCGTTCCTCATTGGTCATGCCGGCGGCCGGTTCATCGACCAGCAACAGTTTCGGATCCTGCGCCAGCAACATCCCGATTTCGAGCCATTGCTTCTGCCCATGGCTTAGGATGCCGGCCTGTGTCCTGAGGTGCGCGGACAATCCGATTTCATCCGCGATCTCCCCGATCCGTGCGTGGTCGGCGTCGGTGGTGCGGTCGAAGATCGCGGCGAAAGGACCGCGCGGCTTTTTCAATGCGACCCGCAAGTTGTCGTGCACGCTTTGATCCTCGAACACCGTCGGGCGCTGGAACTTACGCCCGATGCCTTCCTGGGCGATCTGCGCCTCGGACATGGACAAAAGCGAATGACCCAGATCCCCCCACCGAACCGACCCGCTATCGGGCCGCGTCTTGCCCGTGACGATATCCATGAAGGTGGTTTTGCCCGCCCCGTTCGGCCCGATTATGGCGCGCATTTCCGGCAGGCCGATGTCGAAGCTCAGGTTGTTGATGGCACGAAATCCGTCGAAGGTGACGGAGATGCCCTGAACTTCCAGCAGGGTACTCATGTCCGATCCTTCCGCACGATGTAATCGACCAGCCCGCCCAATCCCTTGGGGGCGAACAACGTGACAAGCACGAACCCGACCCCCAACAGAACCGGCCACCAATCGACCCATTCGATGGAGAAGGCGCCAAGATCGATATCCGGGGCTCGCCCACCGGTGAAATATGTCGACAATAGCGAGACGACCGCCGCCCCGATGACGGCCCCGTAAAGCCGACCACGCCCCCCGATGGCGACCCAGACGGCGAGGTAGATCGAGGCGATGGGCGCGATTTCATCGGGGTTGATTATACCGGCTTGCGGGTAATAGAGCGCGCCCGCGATGCCGCACAGGATGCCCGACAAGGTAAACACGAAAAGCTTGAACACCTCGACCCGGTAACCAAGGAAGCGAACGCGTTGTTCATCATCGCGGATGCCGCGCACGATGTTGCCGAACTTGCCCGAGATCAGCCATGATGCGCCGATATAGGTGAGGCCAAGGGCAAGCGCAGAGGCCCAGAACAGCCAGATCGAGACCTCATCTTGCCCCGCCGTGACCCCGGGCAGGTTTTGCAGCCCCGACAGGCCGTTGTTGCCGCGCAGGCCGGTGTCATTCTGGAACAGGTAAAGCGACAGGGCGAGTGTCATCGCCTGTGTGAGGATCGACAAATAGACGCCCGTAACCCGGCTGCGGAATGCCAGCCAGCCGAAAATCAGCGCCAGAAGGCCCGGCACCACAACGATCAGCAAAAGGGTCAGGAAAAGACTGTCTGACGCGGCCCACATCCACGGCCAATCCTCGGCGCCGACGACGCTGAAGATCTGCAGGGCGGTGGCTTGGCTGACCTCGGCCTCGGTTGGGGGGATGACCCCCTCGGCAAGGTTGGCGCGGACCACGGACTCGGTGCGCGCCGTCATCAGCCACATGCCGATCACGTAGCCGCCAAGCCCAAAGAACGCGAAATGCCCAAGCGAAAGGATGCCGCAATAGCCCCAGACGAGATCCATGGCGAGCGCGGCCAGGCACAGGCACAAGGTCATGCCCAGAACCTTGGTGAAGCTCACCGAAATGGCGCCCGTCCCGTAGGCCTCGGACATGACCGTGACGCCAAGGGCGAACAGCGCCAGCAGGCCGATGAAGATCGGGACAGAGCGGTTTTGGATAAAGATCGACATCGCCTTAATCCCCCGCCGCGCGGCCCTTGAGGGCGATGAAGCCCCGGGGCCGGAATTGGATGAAGAGGATCCCGAAGAGGT
>CAZPJO010000004.1:13970-15022 GCA_964586895.1 uncultured Roseicyclus sp. | reverse complement strand
ATGTTGCCGACGCCGCCCACAACCACGGTCATGAAGCTTTGCACGATATAGTTTGCACCCATATCGGGCGTGACCTGAGCAAAAAGGCCAATCGCCACGCCCGCGATGCCCGCGATGCCTGATCCCAGCCCGAAGGTCAGCATGTTGATCTTGTCGGGGTTGATCCCCATCGAGGCCGCCATCGCGGGGTTTTGCGTGACCGCACGCACCTCAAGACCCAGTCGCGTGCGATTAAGGATCAGCCACAGCAGGATAAAGAAGATGACACCGAGGATGAAGATCGCGATGCGGATCGACGAAATCGAGATCACGTCATTGATCGTGACCGAGCCCGCCAGCCAATCGGGTGGCGTAAAGGGCCGCGCCTGCGTGCCGAAAATCTGACGGATGATCTGTTGCAGGGCGATGGAAATACCGAAGGTTGCCAGCAGGGTTTCGAGGGGGCGGTGGTAAAGCCAGCGGATCACCGAGCGTTCCATCAAGACCCCAAGCGCAAACGTCACCGCGAAGGCCAGCGGCAGGGCCACCGCGATCGATAAGGTGTAATCCACGATCAAGGTCTGCACGACGTAACCGGTATAGGCGCCGATCATGATGAATTCGCCGTGGGCCATGTTGATCACGCCCATGACGCCAAAGGTGATCGCCAGCCCGATGGCCGCCAGAAAGTAGATCGAGGCCAGCGAAATGCCGTCCATCGACAGGTCGAAAAACCGGTAGAGACCCACTTGCCGCTCGATGCTGTCCAGGGTGAGGCGCGCGGCACCGGTCACGGCCTGCGACGGTTCGCGGTAGGCGTCGTAGAACACATGGGCATCGAGGGCGGCGGCGACCTCGGCATCGGTCGGGATCGGGTCGGCGACCCCGTCTGCCACCAGCGCGGCATAGGCCGCATCGCGCGCGGCTTCGGTGTCGAGCGTCGCGACGGGCGCGCCGCCGACACGCGCATCCACGATATTGTCGGCCAACACATCGCGCTGCGCCCCCCCGGCAATACGCCGCGGCGCAAGACCCCCCGCGGGAGCGCCGTCACGCGGCCGACGCGAACCCGG
>CAZPJO010000004.1:12508-13960 GCA_964586895.1 uncultured Roseicyclus sp. | reverse complement strand
GGGGGGCGCAAGACCCGCCTCCACCAACATGGCGTAAGCGTCCGCCTCCGAGAGCGCGCCACTTCCCGGGGTCAGGGTGGCCGCGATGTTTTCATCATCCGGCAACGCCTCTGCCACGGCACGTTGCGTGGTCAAAAGGCGGTTCAACGTTGCGCGGGCATCAAGGCTGACGTTGCCGTCCAGCGTTTCGATCGCCGCCACGCGGTCCGCGTCGTCGTCGGCGAAGGCAATGATGAGGTTGGGCAGGATGACATCCAACCGCGCACGGACGGCCGGGTCTTGTTCCGCCTCGAGGCGGGCTTCGACCAGCGGTAGGTAGCTTTCTTCCGGATCATCCGCGATTGCATCCAGCGCCGCCAGCCGTTGATCCGGGTCGTCCGAGTTCAGCTGGAATTGCACCAGAGCCCCGCCGATGACACGACGCACGCCGCCATTTGGCCGCAACTGCGTAACTTCGCGCGAGGTGGCGGTGCCGATCTGCGTGCCTGTCGAGATATCCAGAAGGACCAAAGGGTCGGCATCTTCGTCTTCCACAAACACGAAAAGGCCATCGGCGTCGCGTTGCCAGGCTTCACGCGATTGCCAGCGGATCAGGAAGGCGGGCAGGTCGGGATGGGCCGTCTCAACCAGGGCTGTCAGCGTTTCGCCAACCGTGCGACGAGAGGGATCGGCGATTTCGGCGGCGTGATCTTGCAGGATTTCTTGCAGCGACTGGTCCTGTGCCCAAAGGGGGGCGGCGAGATGCGTGAAGATCGCGAGAAGGATCGCAAAGGCATATTTCAAGGGCATATGGGCTGCCTGCTTGGGGGGCGTCATGGCGGGCCGCGCACAATGCGCCGCCCGCCGCAAAGGTCAGATCAGTAGTTCGACTGGATCTGCACGCAGGTCTCGGTCTCGGAGTTGTACATCCCGCATTCGAGGCCGGGCCAATCGCTGACCAGAACCGCCGATTCCGGCAGGAAGTCGGTCCAGGCATCGCCTTCGACCGGATCGGTCTGACTGATGATGGAGAATTGGCCGTCTTCCTCGATCTCGCCGATCAGCACGGGCTTGGCGAGGTGATGGTTGGGCAACATCACCGCCGTACCACCGGTCAGGTTCGGGACCTCAAGGCCGTACATCGCTTCGCGAACGGCATCGACATCCGTGGTGCCCGCCGCTTCAACCGCCTGAACCCACATGTTGAAGCCTATGTAATGGGCCTCCATCGGGTCATTGGTCGGGCGCGCCTCGTCGCCGATAAACGTATGCCACGCGCTGATGAACGCTTCGTTTTCGGGTGTGTCCGCCGACTGGAAATAGTTCCATGCCGCGAGGTGGCCGACCAACGGTGCGGTGTCCAGACCGGCGAGTTCCTCTTCGCCAACCGAGAACGCCACCACCGGAATGTCATCCGCTTCGATGCCCGCCGCGGCCAGTTCGTTGTAGAAGCCGATATTGGCGTCGCCGTTG
>CAZPJO010000004.1:9540-12498 GCA_964586895.1 uncultured Roseicyclus sp. | reverse complement strand
GGTGGAGATCACGCCGACCTGCTCGCCGCCTTCACCAAGGGCCTGCACGTCGGCCACGATGGACGACCAATCGGAATGCCCGAACGGTGTGTAATTGACGAAGATGTTGTCCTGCGGAATGCCCGCATCCAGCAGATATTGCTCAAGAATTCGGTTCGTGGTGCGCGGATAGACATAATCCGTGCCGAGAAGCGCGAAGGTTTCAACGCCAAGCTCTTCAAGGAAGTAATCAACCGCCGGGATCGCCTGCTGGTTGGGCGCGGCACCGGTGTAGAAGACATTGCGAGAGCTTTCTTCACCCTCGTATTGCACCGGATAGAACATCAGGCCGTTCAGTTCCTCGATGACCGGCAGCACGGATTTCCGCGACACGGATGTCCACGCCCCGAAGATCACATCGACCTCATGCACGGTCAGCAATTCGCGCGCACGTTCCGCGAACAAGGGCCAGTCAGAGGCCGGATCAACGACCACGGGCACGATTTCTTCGCCCAAAAGGCCGCCGTTGGCATTTTGCTCTTCGATCAGCATCAACATTACGTCGCGCAACGTGGTTTCGGAAATGGCCATCGTGCCGGTAAGGGAATGCAGAATACCGACGCGAATTTCTGCGGATGCAGCATGGGCAGAGACCAGCGACAATGCGCTGGCGAGAAGCAGTTTTTTCATGGAGTCCCCTCAGGCGTATACATGTGTTTATGCGTGTGCAGCATTATCAATACGTATTGACGTGCTGTTGTCTGCTGTTAATTCTGTGCCTGTATGGTGCAAAAAATGCATCACGGTCGGTTAGGTGCTTTTCGTGAAACACTTGAAGATCTACCGTGCCATTCGGCTGATCCATCGCACGGGATCGATCCGCAAAGCGGCCGTTGAACTTGCAATCTCGCCGTCGGCGCTCAACCGTTCACTTCAGGCTTTCGAGGACGAACTGTCCTACCAGGTGTTCGACAGGGTGCCAGGCGGGGTCAGATTGTCGGAGGCCGGAGAACTTCTCATCGACGTCATTGACCGCCACCTTGTCGAGTTCGGCGAGTTGCGAGCGCAATTGGGAAGCCTGCGCGACGGAGCAATCGGAGAACTGCGCATCAGCATCGGCGGGGACATCGCGTCAGGCGTCGCGCTGGATTGCATATCGGAAGTCGAAGACCATTTCCCCGGTTTGTCGGTCGAGATCGTATCGGACGACACGACGCAAAGCCTGCTTGAGCGCCGGGTCCATTTGGCCTTGCTGACCAACCCGATCACGGATGACGCGGCAGAGGTCGTCTATGCATCCGAGACCGAGATCGGGGTTTGGGCGGCGCGTCCATTGTCGGACACGCCCCGCGGTATCTGGGACCTGAGCGATAGAAGGGTCATCGTAGCGGGCGAGGGATCCGGATCGCGGATCGCGATCAGCCATGTCTTGCGACGCAACCGGCTAACGCTCAACAAGATCACGGCTACAACGGCGGCTCGGTTAACGCTGGATATGCGGCGGCCCGATGCCATATGTGTGTTCCCGGATGTCGCTGTTGAACAAGGGCTCTATCAAAGATTGCCGTTCGATTTCGGCAAGGTGCAGATCTGCGCGGTCAGGTTGGCCGGCATGCCAATGATCCGCCCTTTTCAGACCTACCTCACCCTTCTCCAAAGGCATCTCGAGAAACGGTAGCAGTCGAATGATACGTGGACCCGCCGCAGACCGCAGTGTTTGTTGGCACCGGTCGTGTTCCCGTCACCATGAATTTGCCCAACCTCGACGGATTGCTGTTCCGGCGCGCATAGGCCTGGAGGGCGCCAATCCCGTTGCAATCAGAGGTGGCAAAATACCAGAATCGCGTTAACCTTTTCACCAGTATTAGCGGGGGTAAGTACTATGAACATTCTTTTTGCAACAAATTCATTCATTTACGCCACGGTGGGTGGCCCTTGGAACGTCGAAGAGCAATTCGCAAGACTTGCACAGGACGGCGGGCATACGGTCACCCCGGTGTATTCGCGTATCGGTGGCGGCACGCTGCAACAGCATTGGGAGGACGACGTTCGCACCAACGTCCGCGATGAGCTGGAAACCGGAACCTACGATCTTTTCATCATGAACGGGCGCAGCGGGAGCGAGGAAGGATTCGACACCCATGCCGAGCTGCTCGCGGACCTCGCGACCAGCAATGGGGCGCAAACCTTCCTTATGAGTTCGTGGCCTGCAGACAATCGGATCAGCATCTCGGATCCCGACAGTGAAGTCGACGCCGACGAGGTGGCCCACAGGAATGCGGCTGAAAGCCACGGGACCGGCTACATCCCGGTCAACCTTGCCTATCGCGATCTCTATCTCGCGCTGGCCGAACGCTATAACGACACGCAAAACGGGGCCGTCGTCGAAGAGATCCTGACGGCTGACAATGGCCACGGAAGCCACTTGGGGAACTACCTTGCCGCCACGATGATCTACGCGTCGGTCTTTCAAGAACGGCCGCCGTCGCAATGGATCCCGCCTGACGTCACCGGTGCCGATGCTGCGCTTGTCCGAAATATTGCGTGGTCCATCACCCGCGACTTCGCCATTCCGCTCGACGGAAATGGCCCCCCTCCGCCGCCGCCGAACGATGATCCGGTCCTGACGTCGCCAACAAGCTTCAGCCTGTCGGAAAACACCGCGGATGTTGGTGTGATTGCGGCGACGGATACGGATGGGGATGATCTCAGCTACAGCATTTCAGGCGGGTCTGATGCGGCATTGTTCGAAATCAACGCAACAACCGGAGCCCTGCGGTTTGCCTCTGCGCCTGATTTCGAGGCGCCCGGTGATGCCGGGGCCGACAATACCTACAATATCAACGTGTCGGTATCCGATGGCAGGGGTGGAACCGATAGCGCTTCCGTCAGCGTGGATGTCACCGATGTAGATGAGCAACAAGCCAACACGGCCCCCGTTCTGACGTCGCCCACAAGCTTCAGCCTGGCCGAGAATGG
>CAZPJO010000004.1:0-9440 GCA_964586895.1 uncultured Roseicyclus sp. | reverse complement strand
TTGTTGGGCTGGACGCCGACGACGCGCAGCAGATGTTCGATGCGGGGTTGTTGATCCTTGACGGCGAAACCGGTGGCGGCGATCCACCGCCCAACACGGCCCCCGTTCTGACGTCGCCCACAAGCTTCAGCCTGGCCGAGAATGGCACGGCGGTCGGGGTGGTTGCAGCAACGGATGCGAATGGGGATGCGCTCGGCTATAGCATCTCGGGCGGGGCCGACGCTGCATTGTTCCAGATCGATGGCACAACCGGGGCCTTGCGGTTTTCCGCCGCGCCGGATTTCGAGGCGCCCGGTGATGCGGGGGCGGACAATGTCTATGATGTGGATGTGTCGGTCAGCGACGGGCGGGGCGGGGCGGATAGTCAGGCCCTGCAAATCACTGTCACCGATGTGAACGAGGAGGGCGGTGGCGATCCTGAGCCCGACCCTGACCCCGGTGAGGGCGTCGATTATTCCGCCTACAATGCGATTGCGGCCTCTGGTTTCACGCGCGGCACGGCGGGCGCGGATGTGTTCGAGTTCGGCGATGTGCGCGGCGACGTGGCGTTTGCGGGTGGTGCGGGTCTGGATGCGTATCTGTTTACGGACTTCGCGGCTACGAACGTGCACCGGGTGCGCGAGATCGAGGCCGGAGAGATCATCGATATCTCGCCGCTGGTGACTTTCGCGGGCGGGCCGTTGAGCGACTACGTGCGCATCGACGCCAGCAACGCATCGCGGCCCTTCCTTGAGGTTGATACCGATGGGGCCGCCGGCGGGGCCGACTTTGCCCGGCTGGCTATGGTTGTTGGGCTGGACGCCGACGACGCGCAGCAGATGTTCGATGCGGGGTTGTTGATGGTGTGACCCCGGCTTGCCCACGCGGGCGTAGGTTTTGCGCAACCCGTGCGTCGGGGTCGCATCCGCACCTCCTTTGGTGCGGTGAGCACGGAAACGATGGCCACCGCCCGCGTGTCAGCTTTCGCGGAAAGCTCGCGTGAAGTACGAGGAAAACGGCTCCAGAAGGTAGGTCAAGGGCGTGCGCTCTGCGGTGCGGATGAAGGCATCGACCGGCATGCCGGGCACAAGAACGCGCGCGCCAAGCAAGGCTGCCTGATCTTCGGGCAAGACAATTTCGGCACGATAGAAATTGCCGCCGGAGACATCATCCACAAAGGCATCGGCTGAGACCTGGCTGACCAGACCGGTGATTTCAGGCAACTCGTTTTGGTTGAACGCCGGAAACACGACTGTGACGTCCTGGCCGGTGAAGACCTGGTCGATATCAATCGCGGGAATGCGGGCCGAAATCACCAGGGGTCGCCCCTCGGGCACGAGATACGCAAATGGATCCGCGGGCCGCAGCACGGCGCCTTCGCCGAAGATGGTCAGCCCGTGTATCCGGCCAGCCACCGGCGCGCGCAGCTCCATACGCGCGATCCGCGCGGTCAGGCTATTGGTGCGTTCGGTCAATTCCTGTTCCTGAACGCGGATTTCGCGGAGTTCTGTGATTGCCTGTTCGCGCTGCTGTGTCTGCAGTTGCAAGATCGCCAGCTCGCTTTCGATGATGCGCTCGGCCGCTTCCGCTTGTCCGGCCGCGACTTCGCCCGCGTTGCCCTGAAGTTGCACCAATTCCTGCTGTAGGCGCACGACCGGCTCGCGCGTGCCTGAGCCGCTGTCCAGAAGCGCTTGGCGCCGTTCGAGTTCTTCCGTGACCAATGCAACCTGGGCGGCCAGTGCGTCCTGTTGTGCCTGCAAGGCTTGGACTTGAGCGTTGACTTGCGTGATGCGCCCGCGAAGCTGCTCGGTCTCGCGGGCGATGGTCTCGGCGCGCGCTGCAAAGAGGTTGGCTTGGCCCGCGACGAGTTCGCGGATTTCGGAATCGCTTTCGGCAAAGTCCAGAAGATCCGGCGCAAAGGCGACGTCCTGTGCGCCATCGCGTTCGGCCTCAAGCCGGGCGCGGCGGGCCTGCACTTCGGCCAGGTTGGTCCGCACGACTGCAAGCTCGGTCTGCAATTGCGATGGGTCAAGCCGTGCAAGCACGTCGGACGCCGCCACTCTGTCACCTTCGTCCACCAATACTTCGGCAACGAGGCCGCCGTCGGGGTGCTGGATCGCTTGGCGGTTGCGGTCAACTTCGATCTGCCCCGAGGCCACGACCGCACCCGAAAGCGTCGTCATCACCGACCAGGTGCCGAAGCCCCCGATCAGGATCAGCAATCCGACAATGCCAAGCCGCAACGGCCCCCAAACGGACCATGTGGATGTCTCGCCACTCATGTCAGCGCGCCTTTGGTTTGATTTTCCGTGACCAATCGGACGTCGGCCGAGTTCTTCAGGACCTTGGCCAGCACTTCATCGCGGGGCCCGAATGCCTGAGCCATGCCGTCGCGCAGCACCAGGAGCTTGTCGCATTGCTGGATAGCATTCGGCCTGTGGGCCATCAGGACAACCCCGAGGCCGCGGGCTTTCATGCCTTGGACGGCGCGGTTCAATGCCTGGGAACCGGCATGATCAAGCGCCGAATTCGGCTCGTCCAAGACCAACAAGACCGGATCGCCGTAAAGGGCGCGGGCCAATCCGACCCTTTGAACCTGTCCACCGGACAGGCGCGGTCCAAGGCCTGCGACCTGCGTGTCATACCCGTCGGGCAAGGCGCGGATCATGGTATCCGCATCCGCCGCAATCGCCGCGGCCGAAACCGCGTCGGGGTCGGGCGAGGGGTCGAGGCGGGCAATGTTTTCAGCGATCGTTCCGTCGAAAAGGGTCACGTTTTGCGGCAGGTAGCCGATCAGCTTGCCCAACCGGTCATCTTCGTATTGATCCAGCGTGGCCCGATCGAGCCGGACGGAGCCGCCCGCAGGCGCCCACAGGCCCGTGATGGCGCGCGCGAGGCTCGATTTGCCCGATCCTGATGGGCCGATGATCCCCACCGCTTCGCCCGGCGCAACCCGGAACGAGACACCCCGCAGCGTGGGGCGCGCGGCACCCGGCGGGATGATGGACAGGCTGGAAACTTCAAGCGCGGCGGCGGGGCGCGGCAGGTCCAGTTTGGTCATTGGTTCGGGCACTTCGACGAGAAGACCCTGCAGGCGTTTCCAGCCGCGCGTTGCCTCTGAAATCATCGACCATTGTCCAATGGCCAGATCAATGGGCGCAAGGGCCCGGCCCATCAGGATTGAGCCGGCAATCATGGCCCCGGCGCGCAATTCGCCGCGCAGAACCAACAGCGCGGCAAGGCCAAGGATCGCCGATTGCAGGAACATGCGAAGTGTCTTCGACAGGGTGGAAAAGCCGCCCACCTTGTCGGCCGCGCGCATCGAGACATCGAGCGCGCGCTTGCGTTGACCGTGCCAACGCGAGAACGCCGCCCCCTGCATGCCCAGAGATCGGATGACTTCCGCCTGCGACTGCATTTCCCCGGCCATACGGTCGGCCGTGCGCCCGGTTTCAGCCGCTTCGCCAAGGGGCTTTGCCGTGGTTTGCCGGTTGAGGATCGTGACAATCACGAGCACCGCAACACCCCCAAGGGCGAGCCACCCGAGCCAGGGATGGAATACGAAGATCACCGCAATGAACAGCGGTGTGAACGGCAGATCAAAGAGGGCCATGAACACCGGCGACGACGTCAGGCGCTGCACCGAGGCCAGATCTGATTGTGCGGTTTGTGACTGCCCGGTGCGCTGCGCGCGGGCCATGGCGGCGCGGAAAACGCGGGCGTCAAATGCCTCCTGCAGCTTGGCCCCGTAGCGTGCGGCCACGCGCGACCGTGCGAAATCGAGGATACCCATCATGATGAAAAGGAACGCCACCAGAATCGTAAGCGCCAGCAGCGTCTCTTCACTGCCGGAGCCGAGGACACGTTCATAGACCTGCAACATGTAAAGCGGTCCGGTCAGCATCAGCACGTTCACGAACAAGCTGAACAGAAGCACAGACCACAGGATCCACGCATACTTTCGGCGGAAGTCGGCAAGCTCATCACTGCTATGTGTCTGTTTTTGCGCCAAGATCGTGCTTTCCGTTCAGTCGTGCGGTTTGTCTTCGAAAGACACAAGCCGGTGCCGTTGCTTAAAGCATAGCATCCATGACCGTTTCTTTAACCGATGTATAATCAATCGCTCGTGTTGATGACTTTAACGGCCCGCGAGGTGGTAGTCGATTGCTGCATCGTGATATCGAGGGGCGTTGCATTCATGCGCTGCCTTTGAAAATGCGAGCCTATGGCTGATCACAAGTCGTTTGAAAGCTGGGAATGTCACCCGCACAGTCACTGCCCTTATGCGAGTTGGGAGGGGGCTCTTATTGCCTGCCGACACACAAATTGATCACGAAACACTTGCGCCAGGGGCCGCGCCGTCCGCAATCGTGGGCTGCTCCGTTTGCGATGCGATCTACCGCTTGCCGACCGAACGTTCGGGGCAGGCCACCCAATGCATCAGGTGTGGCCACAAGCTTACATTCGGAAAGACGGCCGCATTGGCGTGGTTGGTCAGCCTTTCGGCCACGAATGTCGCCCTTTTGGCGATGGTTGTGTTTTTGCCGTTCCTGGAGTTGCGCGCGGGGCAATTCGACAACGCGGCCTCGGTGATTGACGTGGTGCTTGGCTTTAGCTCCGGCATCATGGTGCCCCTTGCGATCGCGGTTCTGGCCTTCATCTTGATGCTCCCGCTGAGCCGCTTTCTGCTTTTGATCTATGCGCTTGGGCCAGTCGCCATCGGTCAGCGCAATCTTCCGAATGCGACGCGGGCCTTGCGGCTCGCGTTCTTTCTCAAACCCTGGGCGATGGCGGAAATCTTCATGGTCGGGGTTGCGGTTGCCTTGGTGAAACTGGCGGATCTGGCAACGATTGCGATCGGCCCGGCCTTCTGGATCTTCGCGTTGATCGTGATCCTTAACGCATATCAGGACACGTTGATGTGCCGGCACACGCTTTGGACGGCGCTGACATGCAACACGTGACGACTGCACGCGAAACGGGCCGGGTGGTATGCCGAAGCTGCGGCTTGGTTGCACCGATGGCCCAGGATCGGTGCACCCGCTGCCACCAACGGTTGCAGAGCCGCGACGGGTTGAGCCAGCAAAAGGTCTGGGCCTGGCTGATCGTGGGGCTGATCGCCTATGTGCCCGCGAACCTGTACCCGATGCTGCGCACAACCCAGAGCTTTCGGACCGAGGAAAGCACGATCATCGGCGGTGTCATCGATCTACTCGATCACGGGGCCTACGGCGTTGCCATTATCGTATTTGTAGCCAGCATCGTGATCCCGGTCGGGAAATTCATCGTCATCGCATATCTTGCCGTTCTGACGCAGCAGCGGCACCGCACCGACCCGCATCGCCTGCTGATCTTGCATGAGATCGTGGAATTTATCGGGCGTTGGTCGATGATTGACGTCTTTGTCGTTGCCATTCTGACGGCACTGGTGCAATTCGACGTGCTGGCGACGATAAACCCAGGTATTGCAGCCATCTGTTTCGCCCTTTCCGTAGTGTTTACGATGTTGGCGGCGCAGAGTTTCGACTCGCGACAGATTTGGGATCGTCTGGAGGATGACGTGACACATGGCTGACAGCGATCTGCCAGAACCGCAGATGACCCCGCGCCGCAGGGGCGGTATCTCTCTGGTGTGGTTGATGCCGCTGATCGCTTTGGCGATCTCGGTCCTCGTGGTGGTTCAATCGTACCGCGCGCAGGGGCCCGTCATCGTTGTGTCCCTGCCCACCGCGTCCGGGATCGAGGCCGGGGAAACCCCGCTGCGTTTCCGCGATGTGGAGGTCGGGCTGGTCGAGGATCTCGACTTCTCCGACGGGTTTCAGGCGGTGGAGGCACATATCCGCATCGATGCCGAGATCGCCCCTTTTGTCGATGCCGATGCCGAGTTTTGGCTGGTGGAGCCGCAAGTTTCCGCGCGCGGCGTGACGGGGCTCTCGACCGTCTTGTCGGGCGTCTACATCGAGGGCACGTGGGACGGAGAGGTCGGCGCCGCTCAGGCCCGGTTCGACGCCCTGGAGACCACACCTTTGTCGCAACCCGGCGAAGCAGGAACCCGGATCGTGCTGCGCTCGCGCGACGGTGGGCAACTCGCGGCGGGGGCGCCGGTGCTTTATAATGGGATCGAAGTGGGGCGCCTCGGGGTGCCGCAATTGTCGGAAAACGGCACTATCGTCACCATGGATGCCTTCATCGAAGCGCCCCATGATGCGCGCCTGTCAACGAATACGCGCTTTTGGGACATTTCCGGTATTTCCGTCGATCTCAATACGTCTGGATTGTCGGTCAATTTCGAAAGCCTTGCGTCGCTGGTTGAAGGGGGCGTTGCGTTCGAAGCCCTTGTCACAGGTGGCGACCCGGTCCTGGAAGGCGAGCTTTTCGACGTCTACGGCAGCCGGGACGACGCACAACGAAGTGTCTTCGAGGCGCCCGTTAATCAGGCGCTGTCGCTTGCCGTTGTCCTGCCGGCCAATGACGTGCGGCTGGCGCTTGGCGCAGTGGTGCGGTTCGGCGGCGTGCGCGTTGGCGAAGTCACCAGCATCATCGGCTATACCGACCCCCGCGCGCCCGAAAAGGGGGTGCAGATCCTGGTCAGCTTTTCGATCTCGCCGGTCCGGATCGGATTGCCCGATGTCGCAACGGTCGATGACCTGGTCGAGACGTTGGCGCAGCGGGTGGAGGACGGGTTGCGGGTTCGCGTCTCGTCCGAGGGCCTGCTTGGCACAACACTTGCGCTGGAGCTCTTTGAAGGCGACGGCAGTGATGGGCAATCGCTTGCTGTCGATTTGGTCGATGTTCCGCTAATTCCGGCCGCGGCACCCAACATCGCGGAATCCTCGGCCGATCTGGATGCCATCGTGACGCGCATCTCGGCGCTTCCCATCGAAGGCCTGATGAATTCGGCCATTGATGCGCTCGACAGCATCACGGCCTTGTCGAGCGGTGAAGATATCCGTGGGCTGCCCTCCAACCTGAACGCCTTGGTGAGCGAAGCGCGCGCCGTCGTGGCCGCCGAAGAGATTGGGTCAACCCTGTCGGATCTTGCCAGCGCGGCAGAGGGGTTGCAGGCGCTGGTCGGCTCCATCTCGGAAAGCGACGGCGTCACCACAACCCTGTCGGCCTTGGAGAACAGTGACGTCATCGTCGCCAACCTTCAGTCCTTCACCGAAGGGCTGCCAGGCGTGCTCACCTCGGTCGAGGCGTTGGTGGCCGAGTTGGATACGGCTCCGGTGAGTGCAGCCGCGGCGTCGGCCGACCGGGTTTTGCAGCGGATCGAAACGATCCTTGCCGCCGATGGTGCGGAGGCGTTGCCCGAAACGCTCAACGCGTCCCTGGGCGAGCTATCGGACATTCTGGCCGCCTTGCGAGAAGGGGGGGCGGTCGAGAACCTTTCCGGGACTCTCGCGTCCGCCGATACGGCCTTCTCGGCGCTTCAAACCGCCGCAGAACAGGTTCCCGCCATCGTGACGCGGCTGAATTCGCTGGTGGGCTCGCTACAGGGGCTGGCCGTCAATTACGATGAGCAATCGAGCGTTTATCGTGAACTGCGCGCCGCGATTGCCGATATTTCGCAGGCCGCCGACGCGTTCCGGTCGCTTGCGCGCGCGATCGAGCGCAACCCAAACTCCATCATCACGGGGCGATAAGATGAAAGCAGCATGGATCACGACCCTTTTCGCGCTGGTCCTTGCCGGGTGCGGGGCAGAACCGGGACGCCTTTCCGTTCCCGCCACCGCGTCGGAGATGCAGACCCGGGTATCGGTGTCGTCAGTTGTGGTCGGTGACATCTCTCTGCCCGAATACGCCAATGCATCCGAAGTGGTCCGTGAAACCGAAGCCGGGTTGATCGAAACGGTGCCGGATCTGATCTGGGCCGATGTGCCGGAAGATGCGATGTCGAATGCGATGGTGCGGCACCTGTCGCAGATCACCAACGTGCCGGTCGCCCGCGCGCCGTGGCCGCTCAGCTCCTTTCCCGACGCGGAGCTGACGATCCGGGCCGAGCGCATGTTGTTGCAAGCGGACGGGCAACTGCGGTTGAGTGGGCAATATGCGATCCGGCGCGATGACGGCCCATGGGCAGAGCGCATTCGGGGCTTTGACCTGACTGTGCCGGTGCGCGGCGACAATTTGCCTGCGCTGGCTGATGCCCATGCGGAAGCCTGGCGCCAATTGGCCGAGCAGATCGCGGGGCAGCTCTGAGGCGAGCCCGCCGCTTTTTTGCGCTGCGGTTCTTGTCTTGCGCATCGCCATGGCACGGTGCCCAAGCACCGGGCGATGTTCAGGCGCAATGCGCATGTTGAGGTCCGGGTGTGCACTGGCCTTTTACATTATCCGTTTTGGCATCATCGACCGATGGCGCGGCCCATGCGGCTCCGCAGGAGCACGGCCAAACGCAGAGTTTTTTTGGTGTTTTGGGTTTGCGACACCGCGCGCGTTGCCCTTGCGCAGGGATATCTGCGAATTTTCCGGGGATTTTCGGGGGCTGCGCCGCGCAACTTGCACGAGAAATCTATTGACGTGACCAAAGGTCGGCTCCTACCAATTTTGGCGCGTGGCCTATTGGCCGCGTCGTGAATGCGAAAAATGAGACTCCCCGGCTCAAAGACGGGGGTCGATAATGGGTCCGTCCGGGTTCGCCCATCGGACACCAACAGGAGAGAACACATGAAAAAGACAATTGCCGCGCTGCTGGCAGGCACCGCCACTTTGGCGAGCGGTCAGGCCGCCCTGGCCGACGGCCACATCGAAGAAATCACGGTTGCCTATTTCCTTGAATGGCCGATGCCGTTCCAGTTCGCCAAGGTCGAAGGCATGTATGAAGAGGCGATGGGCGTCTCGATCAACTGGGTTGCGTTCGACACCGGCGTGGCGATGTCCGCCGCGATGGCCTCGGGTGATGTGCACCTGTCGGTAAGCCAGGGTCTTCCGCCGTTCATCGTTGCGACCTCGGCAGGGCAAGACCTTGAACTGCTCGACGTGGCTGTGTCCTACGCCGACAACGACAATTGCGTTGTGGCCGAAGCGCTGGAAATCGACGCGTCGAATGCCGCTGATCTTGCTGGCCTGACGGTTGGCGTGCCGCTTGGCACCGCAGCGCATTACGGCTTCCTGGCGCAGATGAACCACTTTGGCGTGGACGTGGCCTCCATGAATGTCGTCGACATGGCGCCGCCCGATGGCGCTGCTGCGTTCGCGCAGGGCGAGCTGGACATGGTCTGCGGTTGGGGCGGTGCCCTGCGTCGGATGCTTGAGAACGGCAACGTGCTTCTGAGCGGCGATGAAAAGACCGAGCTTGGCATTCTGGTGTTTGACGTGACTTCGGCGCCTGCGTCGTTCGTGGCGGAAAACCCCGAGCTGGTTGAACAGTTCCTGGCCGTGACCGCAGAAGCAAACGCCATGTGGGCCTCGGGTGACAACACCGAAGCAATGCTTGAGGTAATTGCAAACGATGCTGGTATGGA
>CAZPJO010000003.1:16329-33337 GCA_964586895.1 uncultured Roseicyclus sp. | reverse complement strand
CATGACCCCTATGTCGCGCGCAGGCGGCATTGGGATCTGTATGAGGATTGTGAATATCTTTCGCCCAAGGTTTCCGACCTTGGCTATGACGCGCAAGACCCTCATTCCAAACGTATTTTCGACGCCAATGACTGGCGCGCGTTTGACATTACTCCACAAGATATCAACAGGGCGCGCCGGGCGTATTTCGCCAATATCTCCTACCTCGACGAAAAGATCGGCGGGATCCTCGACGTGTTGGACCGCACCCGGCAAGACGCCGTGGTGATCTTTGTGTCGGATCACGGCGATATGCTGGGCGAGCGCGGATTGTGGTTCAAGATGACGTTCTACGAGGGCGCGGCGCGGGTGCCTTTGATGATCTGCGCGCCGGGGATGGAGGCCGGATTGATCGACGCGCCGGTGTCGACGATCGACCTGTGCCCGACGCTATGTGATCTGGCAGGCGTCGACATGTCCGAGGTCATGCCCTGGACCGAAGGCGAGACGCTGGTGCCATTGGGGCGCGGCGCCGCACGGATCAGCCCGGTGGCGATGGAATACGCGGCGGAGGCGTCTTATTCGCCGCTGATCGCGCTGCGCGAGGGGCGTTGGAAATACACCAATTGCGCGATTGACCCCGAACAATTGTTCGACCTGTCCGACGATCCGAACGAGTTGGCAAACCGAGCCGAAGATGCGGAGTGCGCCGACGTTCTGGAGCGGTTTCGCATGATGTCGGCCGCACGTTGGGACCTTGAACGCTTTGACGCTGAGGTCCGCCAAAGCCAGGCCTGCCGCTGGGTCGTGTACGAGGCGCTGCGCAACGGGGCCCATTATCCGTGGGATTTTCAGCCCCTGCGCGACGCGTCGAACCGCTACATGCGCAACCACATGGACCTCAATGAAGTTGAGGAAAATCAACGCTTTCCCCGAGGCGATAGCCTCAGAACAAAAAAGGATGGGGAATGATGCAACCTGTCGCTTCGCATTTCGTCAATGGCACCTATGTGGAGGACGCGGTCGGCGCGCGCATGCCGGTGATCTTTCCCGCGACCGGCGAAGAGATCGCCACCGTCCACGAGGCGACCCCCGCGGTCATCGAGGCCGCATTGCAGGCCGCGTTCGACGCGCAGAAGGACTGGGCCGCATGGATGCCCGTTGAGCGGGGCCGCGTATTGCGCCGCGCCGCTGACATCATCCGCGCCCGCAACCGAGAGTTGAGCGAACTGGAAACGCTCGACACCGGCAAACCGTTGCAGGAAACGCTGGTGGCCGACGCGACCTCTGCGGCGGATGCATTGGAATATTTCGGCGGATTGGCCGCGACGGTGACCGGCGAACACGTGCCCTTGGGCGGCGATTGGGCCTATACGATGCGGGTGCCGCTTGGCGTCTGCGTCGGGCTTGGGGCGTGGAATTACCCCACCCAGATCGCCGCGTGGAAGGGCGCGCCTGCGTTGGCCTGCGGCAACACGATGGTGTTCAAGCCGTCTGAACAAACGCCGCTATGTGCCTTGAAAATCGCGGAAATATTGACGGAGGCCGGGGCGCCACCGGGCGTGTTCAATGTGATCCAGGGCGCGGGCGATATCGGCCGCGCGTTGGTCGAGGATACGCGCACCGCCAAGGTGTCGCTGACCGGGTCGGCGGCGACGGGCAAAAAGGTCTACGCCTCGGCGGCGGCCCGGATGAAACATGCCACGATGGAATTGGGCGGCAAATCGCCCCTGATCATCTTCGACGACGCGGATCTGGAAAGCGCGGTTTCGGCGGCGATCAACGCGAATTTCTATGCCTCTGGCCAAGTCTGTTCCAACGGGACAAGGGTCTTTGCGCAGGGCGGGATCAAGGCGGCGTTCTTGGCGCGCTTGGTGGAACGAACATCCAACGCCGTGATCGGAGATCCGCGGGACGAGGCCACGAATTTCGGTCCGATGGTCAGTGAAGAACAGCTTTCAATCACTTGTTCCTACATCGAAAAAGGGATCTCCGAAGGCGCGCGATTGATCCATGGCGGCAAGCGGATCGAGGGGCCGGGTTGTTTCATTGAACCTACGATTTTCGCCGACGTAACCGACGACATGACCATCGCGCGTGAAGAGATTTTCGGCCCCGTGATGTCGGTGCTCGACTTCGAAACCGAGGATGAGGTCATCGCGCGCGCCAACGACACCGATCTGGGCCTGTCGGGGGCGGTCTTTACCGCCGATCTGACGCGCGGACACCGCGTGGTGCACGCCATCGACGCAGGCTCCGTGTGGATCAACCAGTACAACCTGACGCCGGTCGAGGTGCCGTTCGGTGGGATGAAGGGCTCGGGCGTGGGACGCGAAAACGCGAGGGCCGCAATCGAACATTACAGCCAGATCAAGACGATCTATGTCGGCATGTCTCCGGTGGAGGCCGCGTTCTGATGGTTAACACCATGGAGGCCGATTATGTGATTGTCGGCGCGGGATCAGCGGGTTGCGCAATGGCCTTCAGGTTAACAGAAGCCGGAAAATCTGTTCTGGTGGTGGAACATGGCGGGTCCGATTGGGGGCCGTTCATCAACATGCCCGCAGCGTTATCCTACCCCATGTCGATGCGGCGCTACGATTGGGGCTACACCTCCGAGCCCGAGCCGCAGATGGGCGGGCGACGCATGGCGGTGCCGCGCGGCAAGGTGGTGGGCGGGTCTTCGTCGATCAACGGCATGATCTATGTGCGCGGTCACGCGCGTGACTTCGACACTTGGGCCGAGATGGGCGCGCAGGGGTGGTCCTACGCCGACGTGCTGCCCTATTTCAAACGCGCCGAAACCTGGCACGGTGAGGCGGGCGACCCGGCCTATCGCGGCCATGATGGCCCCATGCACATCACCCGAGGCCCCCGTAAAAACCCATTGTTTCAAGCCTTTATCGAGGCAGGCGCCGCCGCAGGCTATGGCGCGACCGACGATTACAACGGCCATCGGCAGGAAGGATTCGGCGCCTTCGAGATGAGCATTTGGCAAGGCAAACGCTGGTCGGCCGCTTCCGCCTATCTCAGGCCCGCGTTGCGGCGGCCGAACTGCGATCTGGTGCGCGGTCTGGTCGAACGGATCGTGATCGAAGCGGGCCGCGCAACCGGCGTTGAATTGGCCGGCGGTCAAATCCTTCGCGCGCGCGCCGAGGTGGTCCTCGCCGCAGGTGCAATCAATTCGCCTAAAATTTTAATGACGAGTGGAATTGGACCGGCCAAGCATCTGGCGGAACACGGAATTCCCGTTGTCGCGGATCGCGCGGGCGTGGGGCAAAACCTGCAAGATCACCTGGAGCTTTACGTGCAATACGCCGCCTCCAGGCCCGTCTCACTGGCGCCCTATTGGTCGCTTGGCGGCAAGGCCTTGGTGGGGGCGCAATGGCTGTTTACGAAATCGGGGCTTGGCGCCAGCAACAATTTCGAGGCCTGCGGCTTCATCCGGTCGAAGGACGGCATCCAATACCCTGATATCCAATACCATTTCCTACCTATCGCCATCCGCTACGACGGCACACGGCCGCCCGGCGGACACGGATTTCAAGCCCATGTGGGGCCGATGCGTTCGCCCTCGCGCGGCACGATCCACCTGCGCAGCGCCGATCCCGCGCAGGCCCCGCGCATACGTTTCAACTATATGTCGACCGAGCAGGATTGGCGCGATTTCCGCCGCGCGATCCGCCTCACCCGAGAGATTTTCCGGACCGAACCGATTGCGGGCTATGTCGACCACGAGATCCTTCCCGGGGAAGACGCGCAGACCGACGACGCCCTCGACGCGGTGATCCGGGACCATGCGGAATCGGCCTATCATCCCTGTGGAACGGCGCGGATGGGGCGCGCCGACGACCCCGAAGCGGTGGTCGATCCGATGAACCGGGTGATCGGGATCGACCGTTTGCGGCTTGCCGACAGCTCGATCTTCCCATTGATTCCAAACGGTAATCTCAATGCACCGTCGATCATGGTTGGCGAGAAGGCCGCAGATCATATCCTTGGCCGGACCCTTCCGGCGGAAAATCTTGACCCATGGATCGCCCCGGATTGGCGGCGTGCGCAACGCGAAAGCCACGCCGTTTCAACCGCCGCGGAATAACGTCAATCGCCAATCCTGAGCACGCGACCAAAGGGGGCGGAGACCGGCGCGCGCCCGGGCACGGCCCAGATCACCGGAAAACGCGGCGCATCCGGCGCGGGGGCATCAAGATCGGTCAGCAGCACCAGAATGGACGGGTCGAGCCGCCGGGCCGCTGCAAAAACCGGCACAAAATCAGTACCGCCGCCGCGACGCAGTTCCAGCCCCGCCAAGGGCGCGCCGACCCCATCGATGCGACGCGTCTCGAACACCTCTTCGTCGAAGGCCAGCAGGTGAACCTCGGCCCCTGTGCGTCGCGCAAGCCCCTGAACCTCTGCGAAAAAAAGCGATTGCGTCAGCGCGTCAATGGAGCTTGAGGTGTCAAGCGCGACAACCACCCTCGGCCGCGTTCCATCGCGGGCGCGCCCCGGCTCGAACACCGGTTCCGGAGCGCTGCGGGCCTGTGCGTCGGCGGCCATGGCGACCCAACGCCCGGCCGGACGGCGATGCGACACACGCGGCACATCGGCCACCGCCTTGGCAAGCAGGCCGCGCAGCTCCACCTCCCACGGGACACCCGGCGGGGCCAGATCGGCCAGGATCGCGCCGAGCCGCCCGATCCCCGTGCCCGCCTTGCGCCCAGCCTCCAACGCGCGGAGCATCTGACCGCGCCAATCAGCGGCTTTCTGCGGCGTGCCCTCGGTGTCAGGCTCGCCCAGGTCGAGATCCTGCGCAAAGCCCCGCGCGGCCCCAAAATCCCGCGCCTTTTCCGCGTGTTGCGGGTCGGCGTGCAAGTACATGGCGAGCCTGTCCGCATCCCAATCCGACAGGGCCGCGACAGCGGATGGCGCCGCTTCCCCAATTTCGGCCAGCAAATCGGTCAGCACAACCGCCGGGCGTGGCAGGGCGTGACCGGCCAATTGCAGCGTTTCGTTGATGATCGCATCGGCGGCCAGATCGAACAATCCGCCCTCGAACCGAGGACCCAGACGCTCCGCCAGTGCGGCCTTCCGGTCGGAATGTTGCAGCGCCACATGCAGGACATGATGGGCCACGAGGCCAACCTGTTCCGCCAGCCCGAGGGCATCAAGCCCCGGCCCATAAGATATTGAGGATCCTTGCGTTTTCGTGGCCCCGACGCCGTCGCGATGACGGCACCACAGGGCGAGGACTGCAAGCGCCGGATCAACCTCGCCCAGATGCGCAAGGGCGCGGCTTGCACGGGTTTCGCGGCTCACGGCAGGCCTGCGGCGGCGCGCTCTTTCTGATACGTCGCGAAGGCGTCGGAGCCTACGAACGCGGCCTGCCACCCCTGTTCCATCGCGCGCCCGATCAACAATTCGAACCCGAATGTCGACAGTTCGGACAACGGCAGGCCCGTGCGTTCAATTTCCCGCATATCGGACATGATTTCAATGGCTTGCGGCATGGTCTTGCCATCCACCGCGCCAACCAGCCCGTAGATCAGGGCCGTGATCCCATGCAGCGTATCGGGATACATTTCGGCGCGCTCCGCACGCGGACTTGTCAACATCTTATCCACATGAACCGTTGCTGCCAATTCCTCGGCCAGTAACAGAAATTCCGCCCCTGCGGCCTCGCCGATTGTGCCGGAAATCATCACCTGCCGGGTCGCGCGCGGCGCATCCAGGTGCATGATATCGCTGACCCGCCGCCAGGACCGTGGGGTGCAGGCGATGGCCTCTGCCCGCCTGAGCGCCGCTTCGGTCGTCTCGAACAAATCGGGGCGGGTTTTCAGGAAGGCCGCGACGCTGGGGTGCAGGCCCGCGCGCGCGGCGTAATTGCGCAGCCAATCGTCGACGTCGGCCTGCACGACGATATGCACAAGGCGATCCGACAGGGCGGTGCCCATTTCATACGCGACCGCGCCATCTTCGACCATGTTCCCGGCCGCCACGATCAACACGTTTTGCGGCAACACATGACGCCCGACGCGGCGTTCCTGCAACAACCCGTAAACAGTGGGTTGCAGCGACGGCGCGGCGGCGGTCAATTCATCAAGGAACAAGATGGCCGGCCGGTCCCCATCAGGCAAATCCTCGGGCCGATACCAGACGGTCTTGCCCGCGTCATGGTCGTAAAACGGCAGGCCGCGCAAATCCTGCGGCTCGATCGTGGTCAGGCGCAGATCGTGCAATTCGGCGCCGATCTCCGCCGCCAATTGCGCCACGATCTCGGATTTTCCGACACCGGGGCGACCGTGCAGCATCCACGACGCGGTCATCCCGCCCGCCTGTTGCGCGGCCCAGGCCGCTTGCAGGACCTCCAACGCGCCGCCCGCCGAAACCCGTGTTGCATTGATCGCCATTTGCTCAGGCCTCCGCCGCGTGCGCATCCATCCACGCGGCCAGTCGTGCATGCGCCGACACGCCCGTGGCCTCGATGGCAACATCTTGAATATGCTGTTCTTTCCGCAGTTGCGCGCGGTGCAGATCCCGCTCCGACAGATCCGCTTCAAAGAGCGACGCGAGGATCTCGCGGTCGGCCTTTTCGAGCGGGACAACATGCGGCGACGGGGTTGCGGATTGCACCGACACAAAGGTCAGCGGCGGCACGCGGGCCAGTTCGGATTGCTCCGCCACGAGGCGCAATTCGCCCTCCGACAGGCCGCGCCGCGCCGCGATCCGGCGCAAAAGCCCTTTGGCGCGGAAGGCGAAGGCATCAAGGATGCGGTCAGCCTCCGCGTCGTCCATCATGCGCGCCCGCGCCCGGTCCGACAGGCGCAGAACCTTCAATTCGATCACGCCGATCACGAGGATCATCGCCAAAGGTGCCTGCGTAATCGGCAGAGCCAGGTCGCGTGACACAAGGATTGGTATCAGGAACGGCACCAGCGCCACCATATAGCGCAGAAACTGCATCTCCACCAACAACCGCGCCCAGGTGCCAGGCCCCGCCCCACGTGGCAGGATCTGCACCCGCCCGATGATCTTCTTGGGCAGTGAGCGCGTGTCG
The DNA here is from genome assembly GCA_964586895.1 of uncultured Roseicyclus sp. Lineage (GTDB taxonomy): Bacteria > Pseudomonadota > Alphaproteobacteria > Rhodobacterales > Rhodobacteraceae > Gymnodinialimonas. The sequence continues at coordinate 26,304 of CAZPJO010000003.1, read as the reverse complement.
AGCGCGCCGGAATTCGTGACCGTCTCCGGGCTCAGGATGATCATGGTCTGCGCGCCGCCCCCGCAAGTGTTGCCGTTAGGACAGGAGTATAGCGTCCCGCGCGGCGAGGCCAATCGCGGTGGCTGGCCATCGCGGGCTTGCTCGGCCTATATCGTGGCAACTTATGAAGGAACCACGCCATGACGCCGCTTGCCGAACCCCTGACATTCTTCAAGGCCTACGACATTCGTGGACGCCTCGACGAGGATCTGACCGAGGATAATGTCGCCCGTGTAGGCCGGGCCTTTGCCGAGGTTTTGGGCACGAAACGCGTCGTCGTGGGCCGCGATGTGCGCCCGTCGTCGGAAGGGTTGGCCCGCGCCGTGACCGATGGTCTGCGCGCCGCCGGGGTCGAGGTTCTGGACCTTGGCCTTTGCGGCACGGAAGAGGTTTATTTCGCGGTCTCGCACCTTTCGGCGGACGGTGGGGTTTGCGTCACGGCGTCCCATAACCCCATGGAATACAATGGCATTAAGATGGTGAAGGCTGGGTCCGCCCCTTTGGATGGTGCGGTCGACATGGCACAGATCAAGGCGCTGGCCGAAAGCGGTGATTTCGCCCCGGACCGGGAGGGCGGACGTGTGGTCGATGCGTCGGACGCCCGCGCGGCCTATGTCGAATGCGTGCTTGGGTTCACATCAATTGCGGACCACAAGCCGCTGAAAATTCTGGTGAATACCGGAAATGGCGCGGCTGGACCTACCTTTGACGCGATGGCCGATGCGCTGGCGGCACATGGCTCGCCTTGGGATTTCACACGCATGCATCATGCGCCCGACGGCAGCTTTCCCAATGGCATCCCGAACCCGATGCTGCCCGAAAATCAGCCCCCCACCGCGGCGAAACTGCGCGAGATCGGCGCGGATCTGGCCGTTGCGTGGGACGGCGATTTCGACCGCTGCTTCTTCTTCGACGCCGAGGGCAACTTCATCCCCGGCGAATATGTGGTGGGCCTTCTGGCCGAGGTGTTCCTGGCGAAAGAGCCCGGCGCAGGCATCGTGCATGACCCGCGCGTCGTTTGGAGCACACAACATATTGTGGCAGAGGCCGGCGGAAACGCCATCCTTTCGAAATGTGGGCATTCCTACATCAAGCAGATCATGCGCGACACAAAGGCGGTCTATGGCGGCGAGATGTCCGCGCACCATTATTTCCGCGATTTCGTCTTCTGCGACAGCGGCATGATCCCATGGCTTTTGGTCTGCGAATTGCTCGGGCGGCGCGGTCTGGGCCTGAAGGAGCTGGTCGCAGAACGCATGGCGGCCTTCCCGTCTTCGGGAGAGATCAATTTCAAGGTCTCGGACGCCAAAGAGGTGATGGCGCGGGTCGAAGCCGAATTCGCCCCGCAGGCAATCGCGCGCGATGACACGGACGGGCTAAGCCTGAGCTTTGACGAGTGGCGCCTGAACCTCCGCGCGTCGAACACAGAGCCGCTCCTGAGGCTCAACGTCGAGACACGCGGTGATGCCGCTTTGGTGGATAAGATGGTCGAACGGCTGAGCAAGCTTATCACGGCGTGATTGGGGATCGATGTTGGAAAAGGTGTATTATGGCGGCCGGTTTGATTGAATAGGCATTTGGACAGGCCTGAAAAAATCAATCTTGCCGACACTTACCTTATCCACAACATTGATTTATCCACAGCTTTTTCCACCGACCAACACAACCTACCGACCACAATGCCTTGCCAAGCCCCCCGCCGCCCCGCATCTTCGCGGGCATGGGGAACCCATCGGCTTTTGTGATCCGCGGCGCGGAAATTCTTGACGGATCAACGCGCGACGGGGCGGGGCGGCGCCGCGCGGATATCGAGGTGCGGGACGGTCGCATCGCCGCCATCGGCACCAACCTTGATCCAACCCTGCCGACACATGCCGCCGACGGTCTGATCGCCACACCCGGCGGCGTCGATCCGCATGCGCATATCGAACAACGGTCGGGCATGGGCCTGTGGAATGCCGACACGTTTGAAACCGCGACACGGTCTGCCGCGTTTGGTGGTACGACAAGCGTGATCTCTTTCGCGGCCCAAGGAAAAGATGAGCGATTACAAGATGTTGTTGCGGATTATACCATGCGTGCCCGGCGCGGTGCGATGATCGATTACGCCTTCCACCTTAGCCTTTCGGACCCCGACGCCCCGCATTTCGAAGACGATCTGCGCGCGCTGATCGCGGCGGGTCATCGCTCGGTCAAGGTGTTCACAACCTACAATATCGCGCTGAACGACGAACAGATCGCGCGCATCCTCTCGATCACCGGGCCTGCTGGCGCGTTGACCTGCGTCCATGCCGAAGATGATCAGATCTTGCAAGACGCCCGTAACACGTTGCTTTCCCAAGGGAAAACACGACCCAAACACCATGCGCAGGCCCGCCCCCGCGCGGCAGAGGCCGAGGCGGTCACGCGCATCTGCGCCATGGCGGAGCGCTTGGACGCGCCGGTGATGATCTTCCACGTGACCTGTATCGAGGCGCTCGACGCCGTGCGCGCCGCGCGTCAAAGGGGCGCGCCGGTTTTCGCGGAAACCTGCACGCATTACCTGTTCCAGACCGCCGATATCCTTGATCAACCCGGCCTTGCCGGGGCGAAGTTCATGTGTTCGCCGCCGCAACGCGCCAAGGCCGATCAACAGGCGCTCTGGGCCGCGCTGAACACGGGCGATCTGGACCTGATTTCATCCGACCACGCGCCCTATCGCTTTGATGATACTGGCAAACTCAGCGCCGGGCCAAACCCGCCCTTCCCCGATATCGCCAATGGCCAACCCGGCCTGGAGCCGCGCCAACCGCTACTGTTCGACGCGATCCTTGCGCGCCCCGGCATGCCAGACGCCGCCTTCCCCACGCTCACCGCCACGCGCGCCGCCGAGATTTATAACCTGCCGAACAAGGGGCAGCTTGCGGTCGGTGCGGATGCGGATATCGTGCTGTGGGATCCGACGCGCAGCCACACCTACGGTGCCGATGATCTGCATGACAACGTGGACTATAATCCACATGAAGGCCGCACCGTAAGCATATGGCCAATCGACGTTTTCCTGCGCGGCAATCGGATCGTCTCCGACGGCGCGCTGACCACCACACCCGGCCAAGGCCGATGGATCAACCGGAGCCCGAGATGACCCAAAGACCCGACAGACCCGGCGCGCCGAACCAGCTTGCGATCACGTTCCTCTACTACAAGGACCTTGCCCGAGCGGAGGCGTTTTACCGCGATGTCATGGGCTTTCCGCTGGTCATCGATCAACAGGGGCTGGCCAAGATCATGCGGGTCTGTGACGGGGCGCATATCGGCCTCGTGGACGAGGCGCATGGCATGCACAAATGGGCCGAAACGCGGCCCGTGCAATTCTGCGTTCGGGTGCCGGATGTCGATGCCTGGTACGCTTATATCGATGCCCAAGGCGTTGAAAACCTGAGCGAAATGTTCATCAATGACGCCATCGGCATTCGCGCTTTCGTCTTTGATGACCCCGAAGGTTATCAAGTCGAGATCCAGACCGCCACGCGGGAGGGCGCGTGAGGTGGCGGACAAGCGGTCCCTCTATGTCATTAACCCTAATTCCTCCGAAGCGGTGACCCTTGGCATTCAAGAGGCCGTGCGTCCGTTGGAGGATTTCGGGCGTCGCATCATATGCATGGGCAACCCCGTAGGCCCCAAAGGGATCGAAAGTCAGGCGCAGGCCGATGGCACCATCCCACAGACCCTGAAGCTCGCCGAGCAGGTCGAAGACTCCGCCGCCGGGTTTGTCATCGCCTGCTTCGGCGATCCGGGCCTGCACGCCCTGCGCGATCAAACGGCGAAACCGGTTTTGGGCATTCAGGAAAGTGCCGTCTTGACGGCGATGACACTCGGGCAACGCTTCGGGATCATTGCGATATTACCGAATTCCATCCCACGCCACCTGCGCAGCATCGGGGCGATGGGTGTCGGCGATCGGCTCGCCGGGGATCGCGCGATTGGCTTGCATGTCAACGAGCTGAGCGATGCCGGAAAAACGCTCGAACGGATGACAGAAATCGGCCGCGACTTGCGCGACCTGGATGGCGCGGACGTGCTTATCATGGGCTGCGCAGGCATGGCGCGGTTCCGGTTCCCGCTCGAAAAGGCACTCGGGGTGCCGGTGGTGGAGCCTTGCCAGGCCGCCGTCGCCATGGCCCTGCCCCGTATCGCATTGAAACAATTCCACAAAGTCGGAGAACCCTGATGCTTGATGCGACCGCCGCCGGTGTCTTCACCATCGCCGCCACGCCGTTTTTGCCCGATGGCACGCTTGACCTCGACAGCATCGACACGATGGTCGATTTCTACGCCGAACGGGGGGCCACGGGCCTTACGATCCTGGGCATCATGGGCGAAGCGGGCGAGTTGAGCGTCGCGGACTCCGACGCCGTGATGGCCCGCGTGATGGCGCGCACCGACCTGCCCGTGGTGGTCGGCGTCTCGGCCCCGCAGATCGACGCCGTGATCCGCGGCGCCGAGAGTGCGATGGCCCATGGCGCGGCCGGTGTGATGGTCGCGCCGCAATCGGGCCTCACCGACAAGGTCGCCATCACCGCCTATTTTCAAGAGGTTTCTCAAAGACTTGGATCAACGCCTTGGGTATTGCAGGATTTCCCGCTGGTCACCAAGATCCACATCCCCACCGCCACCTTGCGCGGGATTTTCGACAATTGCCCGAATTGTGTGATGCTCAAGCACGAAGATTGGCCGGGGCTCGAAAAGATCTCTGCCCTGCGCGCGGCCGAGGCCGGGGGCACGCGGCGCATCTCGATCCTGTGCGGCAATGGCGGGCAATTCCTGCTGGAGGAAATGCTGCGCGGGGCGGATGGCGCGATGACCGGGTTCGCCTATCCCGAGATGATGCGCGATGTGGTAAACCTTTGTAACAGCGGCGAAATCGACCGCGCGCGCGACCTGTTCGACGCCTATCTGCCGCTGGTCCGCTACGAATGTCAGCCGGGTCTTGGGTTGGCGGCGCGCAAATATATCCTCGCCAAACGCGGCGCGATTGCCCACCCCACCGCGCGCAAGGCCGGCGCCACGCTCAGCGCCGCAGCCCAGGCCGAGATCGACACGCTCATCGCCCGGCAGGACGCGCGGCTTTCCGCGCCGTGAGAGCGCGCGCCCCCTTTCGGGACGGGCGGCTTTGGCCTAAAGCCCTCGCAACCGCCCAAGGAACGCCAGATGCCCCCGCCCTCCGATGCTCTCCCTGACCCCCACACCGCCCCCGGCCCGCGCTTCGCCATCCTGATCCCGATGTTGAACGAGGCCGAAACCGTGCCGCATCTTCTTGGCGGCTGCGTGGCGGCGGCGACCCCGCTCGGGCCGTTCGAGATCTGCGTCACCGACGACGGGTCGACCGACGCCACCGATCAGGCCCTGCATGCCTTTCGCGCGGCACATCCCGACGCCAACCTGACCATCATCACGCATCCGACGCCCGCCGGACAATCCGCCGCCGTCCATGCCGCCGTGCGCGCCGCCCGCGCGCCGATCATCGCCACACTCGACGGCGACGGCCAAAACCCGCCCGAAGAGCTTCCCAAACTGCTGGCCCCATTGCTCGATGGCCCCGAAACCCTCGGCCTTGTGGCCGGTCAACGTGTCAAACGCGACGACCCGCTGCCCAAGCGCATCGCGTCCAGGGCCGCCAACACCCTGCGCAAGGCGCTCCTGAAGGATGGCACCCGCGACACCGGCTGCGGGCTCAAGGCCTATCGCCGCGACGCCTACCTCGCGCTGCCGTATTTCAACCATATGCACCGCTTCCTGCCCGCCCTGTTTCAACGCGACGGCTGGGGCATCGCCCATGTCGATGTGGCCCACAAACCGCGTGTGGCGGGGGCCTCGAAATACACCAATCTGGGCCGCGCCATCGTCGGTGCCTCGGACCTTTTCGGGGTGGCCTGGCTGATCCGGCGGCGGCGCAAGGTGCACCCCTCGGACACCCGCATTGACCGGCCGGAGGCACGCTAACATGCAGGAATGGCTGTTTGATTTCCTGAACATCGACTATTGGGGCGAATTCTGGTGGGTCACGCTCGGCTTTCTGGCGCAGGCGATTTTCGCCTCGCGCTTCATCGTGCAATGGCTGGCCTCGGAACGTGCCGGGCGCTCCTATGTGCCGATCGCGTTCTGGTATCTGTCGATCTCGGGCGGGCTGTTGATGCTGGCCTATGCGATCTACCGCGCGGACCCGGTGTTCATCCTTGGCCAATCGACCGGCGTGATCGTCTACGCGCGTAACCTGATGCTGATCCGGCGCAATGCAAAGGCCGACCGGGCCGAGGCCGCCGCCGCCGACGCGGCGCATGAGAAACCCTGACATGACGCTCCTGGCGCATCGGCTGGCACCCCTGGCCCTGCTGCTCCTGGCGCTTCTGAGCTTTGGCGTCGGGCTGGCGGACCTCCCCGTGCAGGACCGCGACGAAGCCCGCTTTGCCCAGGCCGCGCGGCAGATGGCGCAAACCGGCGACCTGATCGACATCCGCCTGCTGGAGCAGCCGCGCCATAACAAACCCGCCCTGATCTATTGGCTGCAAACCGCCGCGCAATGGGCAACCGGGTCCGACGGAACAACGCCGATCTGGGTGCATCGTCTGCCGTCCTACATCGCCGCTGTGCTCTCGGCGCTGGCGCTGGTCTGGGCCGCACGGCCCGTGATTGGCGCGCGCGCCGCACTCCTGGCCGGGGTCATGTGCGCCACCATCTACATGCTGCATTCCGAGGCGCGCACGGCCAAGACCGACGCCGCCCTGCTTTTGTCGGTGATCCTTGCGATGGGGGCTTTGGGCCGCATTTGGCTCGACCACGCGCGCCAATGGTTAACGCCGTTAATCTTCTGGACCGCGCTGGCCGCGGGCTTCCTTCTCAAGGGCCCGATGGTCGCGCTTCCGGTGGTGGGCGTCATCCTCTGGTGCGGCGTGCAGGCGCGCTCGCTGCGCTGGCTTGCGGGCTTGCGGCCCCTGCCCGGTTTTGCGTGGCTCGTCCTGCTCACCGCGCCGTGGTTCATTGCCATCACCCTCGTGACCGACGGCGCGTTCTGGCAGGCCTCCCTCGGCTCGGATTTCAGCGACAAGATCACCGCCGAAGGCGAACATTCCGGATCGCCGCCCGGCCTCTACCTGCTCACCATATGGTTCACCTTCTGGCCATGGAGCGTGCTGATCCCGCTGGGTCTGATCCACGGCTGGCGCACGCGCGCCACGCCGCAAACCGCGTTCCTGCTTGGCTGGCTGATCCCCGGCTGGCTCGTGTTCGAGGCCGTGCCGGTCAAACTCATCCACTACACCCTGCCGCTGTATCCCGCGCTGATCATGCTCTGCGCCGCGGCCTTGTTGCAATTGGCCGAGGGCGCGCGCGTCTTTCGCGGTTGGCCCGCCTGGATCGGCAGCATCGGCTTCGGCCTCTTCGCGCTTGTCTTCGCGGGGCTGATGGTAGCCTTCCCCATCGTCTACGGCCCCGGCCTGCATTGGCCCAGCCTTGGCGGCGCGGCGGCCACGCTTCTCGCCTCGGGCCTCGCCCTTTACGCCTTCTGGCGCGCCCGCCCCCTGCCCGGCACGGCGGCGCTGGCCATGGCGGGTATGCTCGCCGGCTGGACCCTGTCTGCGGCCAGCTTGCCGGCCGCGCGCGACCTGTGGATCGCCCCACACTTGGCGCAGGCCATGGCGCGCCATGCCTGCCTCGGCACTCCGGTGTCGTTGGTCGAGTATCACGAACCCTCCGCCGCCTTCCTGTTGGGCGGCAACGTCCGGTTCGATGGGCGCGACACGGCGCTGGCCTACCTCGCCCAAGGCTCCGACCGCGCCGCGTGGATCCCGCGCGAGGGCGACGACCCGGCGGGCATCATCGGCACCACGCAGATCGTCGGCACGAACTCTGCGAACTTTCGCGCGGTAGATTTGCGCCTCTGGGTGTCGCCCGGCGTGCCCGCAGCGGACGCGCCCTGCGGCTAGGCCGCTTTGCACGTTTGCACAGATTTCGGCGCGACCGCCCGCTCATGTGCGCAAATTGGTAACGCATAAAAAACTACAGAAAAACGACAGGAAAATGCCCCCCCGAACGCCCTGTCGCGCAGCACCCGTCGGGATGTCGCAAATGCATCGGACAGCGCCGCGCGATCCTTTCTAGCGTGGCGGGGTACAGACCGAATTGTTCCGCCGGAGGCCGCCCATGAAATCCCACTACCGCGTTGTCGTGATCGGAGGCGGCGTTGTCGGCGCGTCCGTGTTGTATCACCTGGCCAAACTGGGCTGGACCGATTGCGTGATGCTGGAACGCTCGGTCCTCACGGCGGGGTCAAGCTGGCACGCGGCGGGCGGCATCCATGCGCTCAACGCCGACCCGAACATGGCCGCTTTGCAAGCCTATACCATTGATTTGCTGTCGGAAATCGAGGCGGAGAGCGGCCAGAACATCGGGTTGCACATGACCGGCGGACTGACCCTGGCGGGCACGCCCGAGCGGTGGGAATGGTTGCAATCGGCCTACCGCACGTTCCAATCCATCGGCATCCACGATTGTCACCTGATGACCCCCGCCGAGGCGCAAGCGGCCTGCCCGATCATGTCCACCGACGGCGTTCTGGGCGCGCTCTGGGCCGACCGCGAGGGGTATGTCGATACCACAGGCACCGTGCATGCCTACGCCATCGCCGCCAAAAAACGCGGCGCGGAATATTATGAACATACCAAGGTCGAGGATCTGATCCAGACGCCAGACGGCTGGGAAGTCATTACAGACAAAGGAAAAATCACCTGCGAGCATATCGTCAACGCGGGCGGTCTCTGGGCCAAGCAACTGGGCCGGATGGCGGGCATCGAACTTCCCGTCTCCCCGCTCAAGCACCACTACCTGATCTCCGACACGATCCCCGAACTGGAGGCGCTTGATTTCGAGGTTCCGATGACCGTCGACCTCGAAGGCTTCACCTATATGCGGCAGGATCAGAAGGGGCTTCTGCTTGGCATCTACGAGGTCGAGCACGAGCATTGGGCCATGGACGGCGCGCCGTGGGATTACGGGATGGAACTGTTCCAGGAACAGACCGATCGCATTGAAAAAGAACTGATTTTGGGGTTTGAACGCTATCCCGCGTTGCAACACACCGGCGTCAAAACCTGGGTCAACGGCGCGTTCACCTTCTCTCCCGACGGCAACCCCCTTGTGGGCCCCGTGCCCGGCGTGAAGGGCTATTGGTGCGCCTGCGCAGTGATGGCGGGCTTCCTGCAAGGCGGCGGCGTGGGCAAGTCGCTGGCCGAATGGATGATCGAGGGCGAAACCGAGGCCGACACCTTCTGCATGGACGTCGCGCGCTACGGCAAATTCGCCGAAAACCGCGAATACATCCGGCAAACCACCGGCCAATTCTACTCCCGCCGCTTCGTGATGTCCTACCCCAACGAACAACTCCCCGCAGGCCGCCCGCTCAAGCGCGCACCGGCCTATTCCGACATGTCCGCGGCAGGCTGCCGGTGGGGGCAATCGTGGGATCTTGAGGTGCCGCTCTACTTTGCGCCGTCCGAGGATTTCGAGGAAAATCTGACGCTTAAGCGCTCCAACGCCCATGACATCGTGGCCGAGGAATGCCGCGCGGTGCGTGAAGGCGTGGGGCTTTTGGATATTTCGGGCTTCTCGCGGTTCGAGGTTTCGGGCCCGGGCGCAGAGGCGTGGCTGGACGGGCTGATGGCCTCCAGATTGCCGAAACCCGGCCGCGCAAAACTGGCCCCGATGCTGGCCCCCAGCGGTCGCCTGATGGGCGATCTGACCGTGTTCAATTGGGGCGATGGAACATGGTGGATCATGGGTTCCTACTACCTGCGGGCATGGCACATGCGGTGGTTCAACGACCACCTGAGCGGCGGCGTGAAGGTCCGCGATCTGGGCGAGGAAATCTGCCCGGCTGCTACGCGTTTCATGTTTGGTTGTGAG
>CAZPJO010000003.1:0-16319 GCA_964586895.1 uncultured Roseicyclus sp. | reverse complement strand
CCTGTTTCCATTGCTTTACGCACGCGAAAGCCAGGCGGTCATCGACACGCTGGTGGAGGACGGTGTGGATCTGCCCTTCATGGGCTGCGCCGCGATGGATGTCGGCCTGATCCAGGCCCGCGTTGCGCGCATGTCCGTCACCGGCGAACGCGGCTATGAGATCAATTGCCGCTACGGCGATCACATCACATTGCGCCGGATGCTGCTTGAGGCGGGCGCCGCGCACGGCATCCGCGAGGTCGGGTTCAACGCCCTGCTCTCGACCCGCCTTGAGAAGAGCTTCGGCATCTGGTCGGCGGAATTCACCATGGGCTATACCGCCGCGCAAACCGGCATGGATCGCTGGATCGATTGGGACAAGTCCTTCATCGGCAAGGAAAAAGCCCTGGCCGAGCGGGACGGCAACGGCCCAACCCAGAAGATCGTGACGCTCGAAATCGCCGACGGCGACAGCGACGCGATGGGGTATGAGCCGGTCTGGCAGAACGGCGATATGGTCGGCTTCGTGACCTCGGGCGGATACGGCCACACGCTTGGAAAATCGCTTGCCATGGCGATGGTGAACGTCGATGCGGCAGGCGTTGGCACCGACCTATCGGTGCATGTGGTGGGCGTGGAACGCGCGGCCAAGGTCATCCCACCCTCGCCCTATGATCCGCAGGGTCAGGCCATGCGCGGATGAGCCGCCGAAACCGTGCGCGCAATGCAGACGGCCCGCGCCCCTCGGCGCGGGTGACGAATTATCGGCAGCTGAAAAACCCGTTCCCGCCAATGGATGTCTTCACCGCCGACCGGATCGAGGCGATGCACGAGGCGGCGTTGAGCGTGCTCGAAGACCTCGGCGTCAAGGTTTTGCTGCCCGAGGCGGTCGCCCTTTTCAAAGCGGCCGGTGCCACAGTCAAAGGCGAGATGGTCCATATCGGGCGCGAGATCGTGGCCGACGCGCTTGCCCATGCGCCGACCCGGATCGTGGGCCGCGCCGGATCGCGCGATCGCGACGTGGTGCTGGAGCTTGGCAGTCTGGTGTTCCAACCCGGTGCAGGCGCGCCCCATGCCACCGATGAAATCCGTGGTCGCCGCCCCGGATCGGCGCGCGATTTCCGCGAATTGGTGCAACTCACGCAGGCCTTCGACGTGTTCCAGATGCTGCCCCCACTGGTGGAGCCGCAGGACGTGGCCACCAATATCCGGCATTATTTTACACTGCAGACCCAACTGCTTGAGTCGGACAAGTTCCCCTTCATCTTTGCGCGCGGCACGCCGCAAGTCACCGAAAGCCTTGAGCTTTTGCGCGATTTCCGGGGCCTGAGCGATGCCGAATTCCGCGCGGATCCTCAGTGTTATACGATCATCAACACCAACTCGCCGCGCACGCTTGATATCCCCATGGCGCAGGGCCTGATCGACTTTGCCCGCGCGGGGCAGGTCTCCATCATCACGCCGTTTACCTTGATGGGGGCGATGGCACCGATCACGGTGGCCGGCGCGATAACGCTGTCCCATGCGGAAGCGCTCGCCGCATTAACCTTGACGCAGCTCGCCCACCCCGGCGCGCCGGTGTGCTACGGCACCTTCACCTCCAACGTCGACATGAAATCCGGCGCGCCCGCCTTCGGCACACCGGCGCATTTTCAGGCCTCGCTCGCCGCAGGACAATTGGCCCGCTTCATCGGACTGCCGTGGCGCTCGGCGGCGGGATCGGCGGCGAACCTAAATGACGTGCAGGCCGCCAACGAAAACCAGTTCGGCCTTTGGGGGTGCCTCATGGCGGGGGCGACAATTGTGATCCATTCCGCCGGATGGCTGGAGGGGGGATTGAGCGTATCCTACGAAAAACTGGTGACCGACGCCGAAGTGCTCAACATGGTGGCGGAGCTTTGCGCGGGCGCGCAGGCGGGCACGGCGGAAATCGGACTTGATGCCATCGCCGAGACGCCGCCCGGCGGGCATTTCTTTGCGGCGGCCCAAACCATGGCGCGCTACCAGACCGAATTTTATGAACCCATCGTGCATGATTACGCCAATTTCGGCACCTGGACCGAGCGCGGCGGCAAGGATGCCTCCATGCGCGCGCGCGATGTCTGGCAAGGTATCATCGCCAACCCGGCCCGCCCGCCCATCGACCCCGACAAGGGGGCGGAATTGGCCGAGAACATCGCCCGCATGACGGCCCGAGGCGGCGCATTTCCCGAAAGCTGAGTGCCTATCGCCCCGGCGCGGGCTAACTTTCCAGCCGCCGCACCGCGCCCACGCGCACCTCCTTGCCGGTGATCCGCGAGCGCACGGCGGCAAACGCCATCGCAAGCGAGCGCAGGTTTTCGGCGGCCCCGTTGAGCGGTTCGCGATCATCCTCGATGGCGCACAACAGCTCTCCCATCGTGCCGATGAAACCGTCGTTGAACCATGCCCCCTCAAGCACTGGCTTTGCGATCCCGTCGGGCGTGTTTAACGTCACCTGCTGCCGCCCCAAATCCGGCCCGTCGGACAACACGCTGCCCGCCGTGCCGCCCACAAACGTCGTGTCACGCGGCCCATGCGCAATCGCGCCGTCAAACACGAGCGAGGCCTGCGCCCCATCCGCACGCACCATCGCCTGCGCCAGAAGCGGCACCTTGTTGGCCTGCCCCGCGCCGCGCAACGCGGTCGCATAAACCGCCTCGACCCGGTCGCCGAGCACGGAATTGACGAAGTCGAACCAATGCACCCCGAAATCGTAAAGGATCAGATCCTCGATCGCGTCAAACGGCGTGCCCGCGGTCCAGCCGTGGTTCCAATGCACGCCCGTATGCACCGACAAAACCTGCCCGATCCGCCCGCCGCGCGCCGCCTCGCGCAGATAGGCCAAATGCGGCGCCCATCGCGCATTCTGGTTCACCGCCAGCTTCACACCCCGATCCTGCGCCAGCTTCACAAGGTCCATCCCGGTGTCGAGGTCGGTGACGAATGGCTTCTGGCTCAGCACATGTTTGCCCGCCTTCAACGCCGCCTCGATGATCGGCGTCCGGTGGTCGGGGTGCAGGGTGATGTCGACCACGTCGATATCGGGATTGCGCACGATCGCCTGCCATTCCGCCTCGATCCGCGCACCGGGGCAAAACTCCGCGGCCTTCTGCGCGGCCTTGGCCTGCGTCCGGTTCCACAGCGCCGTCACCGGCCAGCCCGCGCGCCGATACGCCTCCAGATGCGCGCCGGAAATGCCGCCCGTCCCGATCATCCCGATCCGGGGGCGCAGATGCTGCGGTAGCGGCGGACGGTAGGCCAGATCGGGCGCGGCAACCTGCGCCGGGTCGGTGGTCTTGAGGGCATAGGTGTCGCCATCAGCGGCATCATTCATTGCAATCGCTCCATGCGCAGGGCTCCGTCGCAGACGTCATTCAAGACGGCATCCATTCACACCCCATAAAGCGCCGCGACCGGCCCGAGGATCAACCCATGCCGTGCGATCCGCCCCGGCTTGACGCAGATCAAGGCAAGCCCCCCCAGCGCGCGCTAACCACAGGGCGCACGCAACACATCCAAGAGGTCCCCGATGTTTTTCGAGAAATTCGACCGCAGCGCCGATCTGGTCAAAGGGATGGCCGAGCGCACCGGCCACGACCTGAGCGATCCGGTCCACGCCTCGCAATTCAAACAGATGGTCATGGCCTGCACCTCCTGCGCCGATCAAGGCGCCTGCACACGCCTTCAGGCCAGGACAGACACACTCGACGCCGCCCCCGCCTATTGCCGCAACGCCGCCCGTTTCAACGAATAGGCTGCGAGGACGGCCCACAAGGCCGGAGGAGCAACGCGATCACACCCGCAGCCCGCAGGCCTCGAACGCCGCGCGCGTCGCGGCCTTTTCCGCGTCTGTCAGGTTGAGCATCGGCGCGCGCACCGGCCCGCCGACCTGCCCCAGAAGCTCTTGCCAGTATTTCCCATGGGCCTGCGGCTTGTCCGCCGGTTTCGTGCGTTTGAACGCATCGCGCACCGGATCAAGGCTGTCGCGGATGGCGCGCGCCTCGGCAAAGCGCCCGTCAAAGGCCAGCCGCGTGTAATCGTTCATCCGCTGATCCACCGCCGACTGAAGCTGATAGGGCGGCGAGGAACACAGGTAAAGCTGCCACCCCAGCTCTTCGATATTGTCGAGCCATTCGGCCTCCGACGCGGTCGAGACATGGATCTTGTCGCCCGCCAGCCGGGTCAATTCCGCATACATCGCGCGCGGCACGGAATATTTGATCGCCACGATATTGGGCAAGTCCGCAATCCGCGCGCAGAGTTCGGGCGACATCATGTAACCGCTGTCGGGGTGGCTCCACATCGCGATGCCGATGTCCACGCGCGCACAGATCGCCTCGTAATACTTATATAAGATATCGTCAGGCTGACTCACGAAATGCAGCACCGGCGCATGCACGACCACGTAATCCGCGCCGCACGCCTGCGCGTGTTGCGCAAGTTCCACCACCGTCTCGAAATTCTGGTCGCTGGCCGAAAAGATCGTGCCTGCCGCGCCGTCGCATTCGTCGACCGCGATCTCGATGTTGCGCTTGCGCTCCTCCAACGTCATCGAGAAAAATTCGCCCTGCTTGCCCGCGATGAACAGCCCCGCAATATGCAGGTCATCCACCCAATGGCGGATGTTGGCGCGAAACCCCGCCTCATCGAATGCCCCGTCGGGCCGCCAGGGGTTGAGGCACGCCGCCCAGATCCCGCGCATGTGCGCACGCGCATGATCCTTGGCGTCCAGTCGGCTGTAGTTCATTTGTGGGTATCCTCGGCACTGCGGATCGCGCTCCAGATCTTGCAGGGCGTCAGCGGCATGTCCAGTCGCGTCACCCCAATCGGCGCCAGCGCATCCATCACCGCGTTGAGGATCGCCGCCGGCGCACCGATTGTGCCGGCCTCGCCCACCCCCTTCACGCCAAGCGCATTCATCGGGGTCGGGGTTTCTTCGGTGTGGACCTCCATCGGCGGAATATCGGACGCGCGCGGCAGGGCGTAATCCATCAGTGATCCGCTCAGAAGCTGACCATCGCCATCATGGACCACCTGCTCCATCAAGGCCTCGCCCAGGCCCTGCGCAAACCCGCCCCGGATCTGGCCGTCCACAAAGGCGGGGTTCACCAACCGCCCCGCATCGTCCATGCAGGCCGCCCGCAGGATCTGCGGCACACCGGTGTCGCGGTCGATCTCGACAACCACCACGTAGAGGCCGTGGCCCCAGGCCTGCCCCTCGTTTTCATAGCGCACCTCTTCGCTGATCGGCAGCGCATCACCGCGCAGATGGCGGGCGCGCACCCGTTCGGCCGCCGTGAAAACAGCACTTCCGCCGATGCTTGTCCCGCGCGACGCGACCGCCCCGATCCCGGCCGGGCAGGTTTCAGTGTCGCCGTGGATCACCTCGATCCGGTCCGGCGGCAGGTCGAACAACTCGGCCACGATCTGCGCATACGCCGTCTCGCGCCCGTGGCCCTGGCTGGATGATCCGCTGGCGACAGTGATGTTGCCATCCGTCGTCATTGTCACGCGCGCGCTTTCGAACCCTTCGCCCGACGGCTCAAGATAAAGCGCCGATCCGACGCCGAAGAGGCGCCCCTTCTGCCGGGCATCGCGTTGCATCCGCCGCAAACCGGGATAATCTGTCGCCTCCGAAGCCCGCAGCAGGGTCTGCGGATAATCCCCCGAATCCAATATGTTACCCGTCACCGTCCGTGTCGGCAGCGCGCCCGACGCATGCACATTCTGCACCCGCAAATCCACCGCGCAGCGTTGCAGCTCGAACGCGGCCCGCTCGACCAGACGCTCCATCAGGCAGGCCGCCTCCGGGCGACCCGCGCCGCGATAAATGCCGACGGGGCCTTGCGCGCCGGGGATCGCGCGCGTTTCGATCGCGACGCATTCGATGTCATAGGGGCCGGGCAGGATGCGCGCCGCATTCCACGCCGGGATAAGCGCCGAATTCGGAAGCCACGCGCCAAGCGGGGCCTCGATCCATGCCTCAAGCGCCGTGAACCGGCCATCGCGTGCCAGCGCCAGACGCCCGTGGCTGCGCAGGCCGCGCCCTTGCGTGGCCGACACCATGTCTTCGCTCCGGCTTGCGATCCAGCGCACGGAGCGTCGGTGCGTCATCGCCGCCCAGACCGCAAAGACCTCTTCCGGATAGACCGATCCTTTCATCCCGAACGCCCCGCCCACATCCGGCGCGATCACCCGCAACCGCGCGGCGTCAACGCCCAGGATCTGCGCGATCTCGCTGCGGGCACGGTGCGGGGTCTGGGTCGACAACCAGATCGTCAGCCCCGCGTCGGAATATTCCACCGCGATCCCGCGCGTTTCCATCGGGGACGGGAAAAGGCGCGGGTGCTGCACCGTGACCTCGACCACATGGGCCGCTGCGTGAAACGCCGCCTCCGGGTCGCCGGTGCGCCATGTTTTTTCAGCCAGGGGCGTGCGGCCCGCGATGCCTGCGTCTGCGGCGTCTTCAACGTCCCAAAGCACGGCCTCCGCCCCGTCCAGCGCAGCCATCGGGCTTTCGCCGAGAATGGCCGCAACCGGTTGACCCAGACCGCCGATCTGTCCCTGCACCAGCAATGGAAAGGCGGGCACGTGGTTAAGCGGTATCACTTCGTTGACGGTCAGAACGCCAAGCCCCGCAACATCCGCGCCCGAGTGCACCGCATGCACATCCGGCACCGAACGTGCCGCCGAAAGATCCGGCGCGCCGATCCGGCCCGAGGCCGTGGTCGCACGCGCAAAGCTCAGGTGAAGGGGGTCGCGCAGCGCAACATCGGCCACGAAACACCCTGCCCCCCGCAAGCGCGCAGGGGCCATCCTGTCGGTCGGGGACGCCCCGATTTTCGCATTGCCGTCATCAAACACGTTAACATCCTTCCATGACGGTATGACTTTGGCGACCCTCATCTGCGTTGCCAGGTATCCACTTTTCGGATAGCTAACCGGCTCGAACCAAAAGATTTGGTATATCAGGAAAGGCGACACATGCGGTTGGCGATCATCGGAAAAGGGGCCATCGCGGGCTATGTCAGCGACGCTATCGCAGAGCGTGCCGACCTGACCCTTGTGGGCCGCGTGTTGCGCCACGCGCACGGCGACGCGGTTGCGGATGTGGCGGATCTTCCGGCGGTTGATCTGCTGATCGATTGCGCGGGCCATGCGGGTCTGGCGCAACATGGGCCCACCGCGTTGGCGCGCGGGGTCGACGTGCTGACGCTGTCGCTCGGGGCGCTGGCCGATGACGGGCTTGCCGCGCGCCTTGGGGCCGCCGCCCGCGACGGCGCGGCGCAGCTGCACCTCGCGTCGGGGGCCATCGGCGCGCTTGATGCGCTTAGGGCGGGTGCCGTCGGCGGGCTGCACGCGGTGACGTATACCGGGCGCAAACCCCCGGCGGGGTGGCGCGGCTCGGCCGCCGAGGCGCAGCTTGACCTCGACGCGCTGACCGAGGCGACCACGCATTTCACCGGCACCGCGCGTGCCGCAGCACTGGCCTATCCGAAAAACGCCAATGTGGCCGCCGCCGTGGCGCTGGCCGGGGTCGGGTTCGACGCCACGCAGGTCACGCTGATCGCCGATCCGGACGCGCCGGGCAACGTGCATGACATCCGCGCCGAGGGGACCTTCGGCCAGCTCAGCTTTCAGGTTACCGGAGCCGGTCTGCCGGACAATCCGCGGTCCTCCGCGCTGGCGGCGATGTCGGCGGTGGCGGCCATCGCGCAGGCGACCGCCCCAATCCGGTTCGCCTGAGATGCGCCGCCTCGACACCCGCGCGCTGCACCGGCTCAAGCTGCGCCAGCTTGGCCTTCTGATTGCGGTCGGGCGGCATGGCAACATTCAGGCCGCAGCCCTCTCCGAAAACATCAGCCAACCCGCCGCGACCCGCATGATCAAGGAGTTGGAGGCCGATTTCGACACCCGCCTGTTCGATCGCACCAATCGCGGCGTCGTGCCTACTGCACAGGGTGCGGCGCTGATGCGGCACGCGCAGCTGATCTTTGCGCAACTCTCGACCGCCGCGCAGGAGATGGAGGATATCACCGAAGGCAGCGCAGGTCGCATCGTGGTCGGCACGCTTCTGGCCGGGGCCGCGCAACTTGTTCCGATGGCGATCCAGCGCGTCCTTGCCGACCGGCCCGGCCTTCAGGTCCGCGTCATCGAAGGCACCAACGATGCGCTGATGCCAGCCGTGCAATCGGGCGACATCGACATGGTGGTCGGCCTCCTGCCGCGGCAGCGCTATCGCAAGGGGTTGATCCATGTGCCGCTTTTACAAAGCGACGCGGCGCTGGTCGCGGGGCGGACGCATCCGTTGGCCGGGCGACGCGGCCTCCACTTCGACGATCTGCGCCCCTACAGCTGGATCCTCCCGCCGCCCGAAACCGCCCTGCGCCGTCAGGTCGACGAATTCTTCGTGGAGGCCGGGCGGTTTAAGCCATCCAAGACGATCGAGAGCGTCAATTACCTGACCAACCGCGCGCTCCTCGGAATGGGCGACTTGATCGGCATCCTGCCGGGCGCGGTCGCGGCGCACGATATCGCGTCGCATGTCCTGGCGCGGCTCGACTTCAGCTTGCCCTTCGCATCCGCCCCCATCGGCGTGACATATCAAGGCGAGGATCAACTTTCGCCCGCCGCCCGGCTGTTCATGCGCGCCCTTCACCACGCGGCCGCCGCGTTGGAGCGTCCCCGGAACCCGTGACCCGCAGCGCCGCCGCTATCCGATAAGGGCGGTCGACAGGATCGGCGCATAGCTCAGCAGGATCAGCACCAGCGCCACCGCAATCAGGAACGGCCAAAGTTGCCGCAGGATGCGCCCCGTGGGCGTCTCGCCCATCGCGCTGGCGATATAAAGACCCACCCCCACCGGCGGCGTCAGCAACCCCAGAACAAGGTTGAGCGAGATCACGACGCCGAATTGATAGGGGCTGATCCCGTAGCTTTCGATCGCAATCGGAAGCAGGATCGGCGTCACCAGAATGATCGCCGCGATGCCGTCGATCACCATACCGACGAACAGCAAAACTACGTTAACGATCAGCAGAAACAGGAACGGGTTTTCGGTAATCGTGGTGATCAGCTCGGCCAACCTTTGCGGCACCGCCTCATAGATAATCACCCAGCCGAAGACATTCGCCGCCGCGATCATGAAGATGATCAGCGCCGCATTCATCGCCGTGCGCTTGAACATATCGAACAGCTTTCGCGGCTCCAACTCCCGATACAGCAGCCATCCTAGCGCAAATGCCACCACGCTTGCCACCGCCGCAGATTCCGTGGGGGTCGCCACGCCCCCGATGATCCCCCCGATGATCGCCGCCGGGATCAGCATCGCAGGCAGCGCATAGAGAAGCGCCTTGCCAGCCTCGGACGCGGTTAACCAATCGCCCTTGGGGAATTGCTGTTTCAATCCGATCAACGCGATCACCACCGCAAAACACACCGCCAGGATCAGGCCCGGAATGATCCCGGCAAGAAACATGTCACCAATCGGCACCTGCGCCAGAACGCCGTAGATCACGAACAGCATCGAAGGCGGGATCACCGGCGCAAGCAATCCGCCCGCCGCCGTCGTGGCCGCCGCAAACCCGCGGTCATACCCCTCGTCCTCCATCGCCGGCACCATCGCGCGCGACATCACCGCGATCTGTGCCGCCGCAGATCCGACAATCGCCGCCATGAACATGTTCGCCAGCAGGTTGATATAGGCCAGCCCGCCGCGAAACCCGCCCACGAACACACGCGCCGCGTTGATCAACCGGCGCGTCATACCCCCCTCGTTCATCAACTCGCCGGTCAGCATGAAAAGCGGAATGGCCAACAACCCATACGCCTCCCCCCCTGAAAACATCCGCTGCGCGAAGCTGTCGTAAAGGATCGTGTTGTCACTTTCCCAGATGTACCACATCGCGGTCAGTGCCAGCACCACCGCCACCGGCACGGCCAGCAGCAGTTTCACGAAAAACAGCGCAGGCGTCATGTCGCGACCTCCGGCGCCGGGATCTCGGGGCGTGCAAAGGTCAACAGATGCGCCGTCGCATGCAGCAGGACGCCACCGGAGAAGATCGGCATCACCATCCAGATCAGCCATTTCGGCACGCCCAAAGTGCTCGTCGGTTCGGCATAGATGAAGTTGAACGTGGCTCCCTGAAACGCCATCACGTCAAAGCCGTTCTGCGCCAGCGCCCATGGGTTGAACCAACGCCAGCAGAACCAAACCATCGCGCAGGCGAAGATGAAGACGGCAAGGTCCACAAGTTTCGCCGCCACCCTCTGTGCGCCGACCGCAAGCGCGTCGGTCAGGATCGTGATCGCCACCTGTTGCCGCATCTGGATCGCCGCGGACGCGCCAAGGAACGTCATCCAAACCATCGTGTAAATCGCCGCCTCATCCACCCAATAGATCGGCGCACCAGCCGTGCGCGTCACCACGTTAAGCAGGATCAACAGCGTCACACCCGCCGCAAGGATGGCTGCAGCGGCAAGTTCAAGCCGCGCCCATTTTTTTGAGATTTCTTTTAACATCAGTGGCTTATCCCGATGTGCACGCGTGCACATCGGGCGAGACCCTTATTCACGCGTGGCATCGGCCACGGCGCGCAGAGTGCTCAACGCCTCGGTCGCGCGCTCTTCCCAGATCGCCTCCCACTCGGCCACCGCATCGCCGAAGAAATCGCGGTCGGCCTCGATATAGGTCACATCAAAGTCGCGGATCTCTTCCTGCCAGCCGCCGTCACGCTCGACATAGGTGCTCAAAACGCCGTCCACGGCCGCGCCCATATGTTCGGAAATCAGCGCGCGATCTTCCTCGGACAGACCGGCCCAGACGCGCGCCGAAACCAACCCCACCATCGGGAACATCATATGGTTGGTGCGCAGCATCGTGTCGGCATGCTCGTGATACCGCAGCAGCACGATCAATTCGCTATCCATGTCGATCCCGTCGACCTGCCCGTTGGCCAGCGCATCGAACACCGCCGGAAGCGGCATCGGCGTGGGCGCGGCCCCAATCGCATTGTAGAAATCGAGGTTGGCCTCGAACGGGGTGATCCGGATCTTCTGCCCCGCAAGGCCCGACACATCCGTCACATCACCGCTGGTCAGGATATGGCGCATTCCCGCAGACCCATAGCCAAGGCCCACAACCCCAAGCGCGCCGGGCAGTTGATCGAGCATCGCGCGCGCCTCGTCCGAGCGCAGGATCGCGGCCGCATGGGCCATGTCATCGGCCAGGAACGGCTGGTAGAACGCGCCGAAATCCGTGGCCCGGTTGGAAATCTCGGCCACCGTCATGAACGCCATGTCGAGCGCGCCCGATTGCAGCTGCTGCAACATGTCGGCCTCATTGCCCAATTGGCGCGCCGGGAACACCGTGACGCTATGCGCGCCGCCCGATGCCTCGTTCAGCGCCGCGCCGAAATCCTCGGCGGCCAGCGTCCAGACATGCGGCGGCGGCGTGATCAGGCCCAGGCGGAATTCTTCGGCGCTTGCGGCCCCGGCAAGGCCCGTCACGGCCAATGCCGCAGAGGCCAGCATGGCATTGAATGTCTTCATGTTCTGTCTCCCTATGTGCCCCCGGCTCTTTGCGGCGCGGGGTGCGTTTTGCAGCCTAGCCGCAATTGCTTGCGGCGCGCAACGGGCACGGATTTCGCCTGCCATGCCTCCGCAAAACGCGCTGTCTACCCCGCCCGGCCCTACAACGTGACCCAACCCTCGGGCGGCTCCTTGCCCGGATGCAGCGCACCGCAAGCGGCACAGGTCCGCGCCTCTTCGCTGGCATAAAACGCCGCGTAGACCGGTGGCAAATCATCGACAATCGACGTCAGATGCATCTCCGAACGATGCACCAGCGCGCCGCACTCAAAGCAATACCACTCGATCGCATCCACCGCACCCTCGGGCCGCTTCGGCTCGATCACCAGCCCGACAGACCCCTCCATCGGGCGCTGCGGCGAGTGGCGGACATGCGGCGGCAGAAGGAAAATCTCGCCTTCGCGGATCGGCACATCGTAGAACTCCCCCCCTTCGAACAGCTTCAACACCATGTCGCCTTCGATCTGATAGAAGAACTCCTCGACCGGGTCGTCATGGTAATCGGTGCGCTTGTTGGGCCCGCCCACGACGGTCACCATGATATCGCTGTCCTCGAATACCATCTTGTTGCCCACCGGCGGTTTGAGCAGGTGGCGGTGGTCGTCGATCCAGGCTTTGAAGTTGAAGGCCGAAAGCCGTCCCATATCATCACTCCCGCTGTGTCTTGCCGTGCAGTCTGCCGCGCGCAGGCACACCTGCAAAGGGATATTTTCAGCGCAACCCACCCGTATAGGGCGATCAAAGGTTGGCGAAATACTCAGCCTGTTCCCAATCCGAGATATGCGCGAGGTAGCGCGCCCACTCGTGCCGCTTGAGCGTCACGAGCCACTCCTGCACCTCCGGCGTCAGCGCATCGCGCAGCACCTCCGACCCGGCGAAGGCGTCAATCGCCTCCCCGAGCGAGGCGGGAAGCGCCGGGGCCGCGCCGCCATAGGGATCGCGCATCTCGGGCGGCGGATCCTGCGCCGCCCGCACTCCCGCGCACCCTGCGATCAATTGCGCGGCCAGCGCCAGATAAGGGTTCGCCGCACTATCGGGCAGCCGGTTTTCCACCCGCCCGTCAAGCGCACGCACCATCGCCCCGCGATTATCGCGCGCCCATCCGATGCGCGTCGGGGCCAGTTGAAACGGCGTGAACCGTTTGTAGGAATTGACCGTCGGGTTGGTCAGAAGCGCGCAGGCCGGACCATGCGCCAACAGCCCTGCGATCCAATGCGCCTCTCGCCCCTCCGGGCTCAGGCTCTGGTGAATGTGCCAGCCGTTGGCCACCGCATTGGGCAATGCGGGCTTCGGCATGAAACTGGCCAACAACCCGTGTTGATGGCTCACCTCCTTGGCCAGCATCCGGAAATTCACCGCATGTTCCGCCACCTCCGATGGCGAACCGGGCGCGAACGTCACCTCGTATTGCGACGGCCCCATTTCCACCTCGACAGAGCGCACATCGATCCCCAACCCCTCCGCCGCGCGGCGCAGACGGTCCAGCATCGGCTCGACCTCGGCATAACGCGTCTCGGTCAGGTATTGGTAACCCTGCGTCGTGTTCTCGACCTGCGGCGGCGTGCCGGGCATGGTGGATTGCGCCGGCGCGAGGTTCGAGTCGAGCAGGCGGAACACCTGAAACTCGATCTCCACGCCCATCGTGGCGCGCAGCCCCTCCTCGGCCAAGGCCTCCTCGCAACGGCGCAAAATCTGCCGCCCACAGAACGCAACATCGACGACATCGCAATGGATCAACGCCGAATGCGGCGACCAGGGCACCCTGCGGAATGTCGCCGGATCGGGCCGCAACGTCACGTCCGACGCGCCTTGCATGGGCGCCGCCTCGCCTCCCCAGACCGGAAAGGCGGTGCGGTGTGACAGATCTTTCAACAGCAGCGTCGACGGCACCTTGAGCCCCTGCGCCAACACGCCCGGCAATGCGCTGGCCGTCACAATCTTGCCGCGCAGCACCCCGTGTGGGTCGGGGAAGACAACGCGGATCGTCTCGATCCCGTCGCGCTCCACCAGTTTCAGAATATCGTCTGTCGTCAAACGCTTGCATCCCAGGGGCACTGGCCCCGCCGCTCCAAGTCTGCCGCAAGAGAGGCCGCCTGCCAATCATCATCCGGCGCAATCGCGTCGTTTGACAGCGGTCCCCGGATCGCCTCCGTCCCGCCGTTCTGCATCTTCAACCCGCTCGCCTCGCCCGCCTCAACCGCGGCAATCGCGGCGCGCAGCATGCGGCGATATTTGATGATGCCGACGTCGGTCTTACCAAGATGTTCGAACCGGCGATCCTGGATCCGGCCCATCGACTCTACCGCCCATTGGTCGTGCACATTGATGTCGAGGCCCATGCCGGTATAGGTCTGATCGGCCTGCTCATCCGGGTCGTAGCCGTAGTTGTTGCGCGCGTTTTTGAGCGGCGCATAGTCCGGCAAACGATGCTCCGCCAGCCGTTGGTCGCGCATCGTGGCCTTGTCGACGGGCGCGTTGAACGAGGTGAACATCGAATACCAGTAACAGGTCTCGTCATCGACCGGCACATGCCATTGCGTAATCGTCATCTCGCGGCTCATCGGGATGCAGATCGCCTGCGGAAAGATCTGGTTCGTGACCCTCACATGGGTCCGCCCGTCGTCCAGATGCCGCAGCGCCGTCAGCTTCAGACCATAGTCCGTTTCATCCACGCTGATCTCGGGGCGCGGGTAATCGCGCAGCAGCTTGGTCATGGGCATCTCGGTGTTCCCCGCCTTGTCCCGAAACTGCTTGCCATAACTGTCGGCTGGGTCCTCATCTTGCAGGAACCGATGCAGGAAACTCGCATGCGCGGGGTCGATGCCGACCTCCATCGCCTGCAACCAATTGCATTCCCACAACCCCTTGAACGCGAACACATGGCTTTTGGGGGCTCGGAAACAGTCGAAATCGGCCATCGGCGGCGGGTCGCCCTCGCCCATATAGGCCCAGATGATCCCGTTCACTTCGCGCACCGGGTAGCTCACCGCCTTGATCTGCTCATGCATGCGGCTGCCCTCGGGCTCTCCGGGTTGTTCCACGCATTGCCCGCTGCAATCGAAATGCCAGCCGTGGAACGGGCAGCGCAATCCGTTGTCCTCCAACCGCCCATAGGCCAGGTCTGCGCCGCGATGCGGGCAATGCCGCCCGATCAGGCCGAGTGTTCCGCTCTCGTCGCGGAAAAGAACCAACGCCTCGCCCAGAAGCGTCACCGGAACCACCGGCCGCGCGCCCATCAACTCATCGCTCAGCGCGGCAGGCTGCCAATAGTGCCGCAACACGGCGCCCGCGCCCGAACCCGGCCCGACCCGCGTGATCTGATCGTTCATCTCCTGGCTCATCATCGGCTGGGGCCTCCTCTCAGGATTGTGCGATATGCGCACAAATGTTGACATCCTGAGCGTGGCGCGCTTTGCTTTTCCTGTCAACGCAGGCCCCGGTATCGCAGCCATGTCCAAAACTCTCTCCACCACGCTCCTCAAGGGCCTAGGCGTGCTCTCGGCTTTCGACGGTGCCCCCACACTCACGCTGTCGCAGATCGCGGACCGCGCGGGCCTCGACCGTTCCACCGCCCGCCGCCTCACCCTGACGCTGGTGGCGGCCGGATGGGTCACGCAGCAGGGCCGCGCCTTCTCGCTCGCGCCGCGCGTGTTGCGCCCCGCCGGGGCCTTCCTGCAAGCGGGCAGCTTCGGGCGCGCCGTGCAACCCGTGCTCAACGCCCATGCCGAAACCCTCGGCGGCGAGATCAGCCTGGCCCTGCGCGATGACGACGCGGCCGTCTATGTCGCCCATTCCGCCCGCCCCGGTGCGCGTGTCTCGCTCGGGCTGACCGTCGGCTCGGCGCTGCCACTGGCCACCACCGCCATCGGGCAGGTCCTGACCGGAAGCGACCAACCCGCGCAGGTCATCCGGGGCGCGTATGAGGCCGGGGTCTGCGGCCTCGCCGTGCCCATCGGCCCGCCGCAACGCCCGCAGGCCGCCCTCGGCACCACCCTGCCGCTGGCCTTGCCCGACCTCGACACCCGTCTTGAAACCGCTCTGGCCGCGCTGCAAATGGCCGCCGCCGACCTGCGCGACGTGCCCGGCCTTGCCCGCGCCGCCTGATCCGGCCATGTGCCATTGCCATTTGAGACTTTCGGTCTCAATACTGTGCCAGCACCTGGCCCTAACGCCTGCGCGATTTGGCCGTATGGCCTTGCCCGCCCCTGCGGGATTAAAGCTGGCGCAACCACGTATCTTGAGGGACGGACCCGATGGCACAACCGACACTGGACCTGTCCCCGAAGGTCTCGGACGAAATCCGCAAGACGACCTGCTACATGTGCGCCTGTCGCTGCGGCATCAACGTGCACATGAAGACCCAGCCCGATGGCACCAGCAAGGTCGCCTATATCGAAGGCAACCGTGACCATCCCGTCAACAAAGGCGTGCTTTGCGCCAAGGGCTCGGCGGGCATCATGCAGGTCAACGCACCCTCCCGTCTCAAGGCGCCGCTGAAACGCACAGGGCCCCGCGGCTCGGGCGAATTCGAAGAAATCTCGTGGGACGAAGCCTACCAGATCGCCGAAAACTGGCTTCGCCCGATCCGCGACGAGGCCCCTGAAAAGCTGGCGTTCTTCACCGGCCGCGACCAATCGCAAAGCTTCACATCCTTCTGGGCGCAGAACTTCGGCACCCCCAACTACGCGGCCCACGGTGGCTTTTGCTCGGTCAATATGGCGGCGGCGGGC
>CAZPJO010000002.1:25165-33680 GCA_964586895.1 uncultured Roseicyclus sp. | reverse complement strand
CTGACGATTGATTACCGCCACACCACCGCCGAAGCGATGGCTGCAGAGGGCGAACAATTCGACGTCGTCCTCAACATGGAAGTTGTGGAACATGTGTCCGATCCGTTGGCTTACCTGACGGCCTGTCAGCACCTGTTGAAGCAGGGTGGGCTGATGGTGTGTTCGACGCTGAACCGGAACCCGAAGAGTTATCTGATGGCGATTATCGGGGCGGAGCATGTGATGCGGTGGCTTCCGAAAGGCACCCATGAATGGTCGAAATTCATCACCCCTGACGAGCTGTTCGACCTGATCCGGGAAGCCGGGCTGGACCCGGTCGACCGCAAGGGATTCGTGTTCAACCCAATCCTCTGGAGCTGGGGGATCAGTGATCGCGACCTGAGCGTGAACTACGTCACGGCCTCGGTAAAACGG
Source organism: uncultured Roseicyclus sp. (assembly GCA_964586895.1). Classification (GTDB taxonomy): domain Bacteria; phylum Pseudomonadota; class Alphaproteobacteria; order Rhodobacterales; family Rhodobacteraceae; genus Gymnodinialimonas. The sequence continues at coordinate 33,266 of CAZPJO010000002.1, read as the reverse complement.
TAGTGCAGCGCCCTGTGTCGGCGTTTGCGATCAACCCTCGCCCTCAAGCTTGATGCGCATCTCGCGCAACACCGGCAACGTGGCGCGCACACGTTCGGCGCCGATTTCGGACACTGCTTCCGAAAGGATCGGGGCAATCGCCGAAATTGCGGCATCCCGCGCGCGGCGACCAGCAGGACTGATCGAAATCATCTTGCGCCGCGCGTCGTCCCAATCGGGGCGGATGTGGATATGACCCGCCCATTCCAGCCGGTTGAGCGTATTGGTCATCGCCCCGCGTGTCAGATGGAAGGCCCGGGCAAGCTGAGCCGGGGATCTTTCTTCATTGCTGCGGGCAAGGTGATTGAGCACCGAAAAATGGCTAAGCTCCATGCCCTTGGGAAGCGCCTTGGAAAGTCGTGCACGGGCCAATTGATCGACCATGAAGACTTCGCTGAAAAGCGCTACGGAAAGGGGATCATCGGCCTGCGACATGGGCCGGATATGACGCAGCAACGCTGCATGACACAAGGCTCAATGGTGCCGCAGGGGTCAGTCAGCGGAAAGCAATGGGTCAAGCTTTCCGTTTCGCTCAAGCGCGGCCATGTCGTCGTACCCACCGATATGCTGATCGCCGATGAAAATCTGCGGAACGGTATGTCGGCCACTTGCGCGGCTCATCATCTCTTGCCGTTTTGCAGGGTCTGCCGCGACATCGATCTCGGAATAGCTGATGCCCTTGTCCGTGAGCATCCGTTTTGCCGCATGGCAATAACCGCAAAGCGGCGAGGTATAGATTTCGATCTGCGTCATGGTCCTGCCCCGTTATCAAACATTAACTGACGGTTAACTTATGCATCGCGGCCCACCCGCGCCAGAGCCAGAACAGACACTTTTTCGGCACCCGCAGAACGGCAGGCCGCGGTCGCAGCGGCAAAGGTCGCTCCGGATGTCATGACATCATCAATCAACACCACAGAACGGCCGGCCATTGCCCGCCCGCGCCGGGGATGGGCGATCATCGCTTCGTCCACGTTCTGGTACCTGGCATCGTGGTCGCGCCCTTCCTGCGTGGGGGTTGGGCGGACCCGAAGAAGGGCCATCGGCTCAACCTCAAGGGGCTTGGGCGTGTGCCGCACAAGCGCCCAGGCCAGAAGCGCGGATTGATTGAACCTGCGGCGTGCAAGGCGGCGCCAATGCAGCGGGATCGGAACAATGATCGGATCGTCGTCGAACAAATCCGCACCGGCATGGGCCAGCCATGGACCTGCAGCGCGCGCAATGTCGGCGCGATCGCCGTGCTTCATCGCAAGCACCAACTTACGTCCCACACCTTCATAGCCAAAAACGGCACGGCCACGGTCCCACGGACGCGCCACCGTTTCGCATTCGGTGCAGGTCAGCACGTCTTGGTCATCGCGGGTTTGGCCCGGCAATCCGGTCCCGCAAAGATCGCAAGCCGCGCCCAGAATGAAGGGTGTGTCCGCCCAACAGGTCCCGCAAATTGCGAAAGGGTCTTCAACACGGTCGGCACAACTCAGGCATTCCGGCGGGAAAACCGTGTGGAGCATGGATTGCATTCTCATGTTTGACCCCTAGGTTGCGCCCGAATATCGGACACCGGAACTGACCACGTGCGCGAAGATCAACCTGACCTGACCGACGAAAGAGCACTTTCTGCGCATCGCCAGCGCACCGCGCACGACCCTGCGCGCTTCCTTCATGACGAAGCCATGCTGGAGCTTCAGGAAAGACTCATCGACGTTAACAGAAGGTTTAACTCGCCAGCGGTTGTGACCGATTTCCCGAAAATTTGGCGAGAATTCTTGCCAGAGGCGAAATTTGTCGATCCGGAGCCTACCCTGAAGTTGAAAACCGGCGCGCATGATCTGGTGATCCACGCCATGTCACTGCATTGGGCGAATGATCCTGTGGGGCAGATCGTTCAATGCCGCCGCGCCCTCAAACCCGATGGTTTGTTTCTGGGGGTTGGCTTTGGCGGTGCAACCCTGAGCGAATTGCGCGCCGTGATGGCGGAAGCCGAGGCACAGGTCATGGGTGGCATCAGTCCGCGTGTGGCCCCGATGGCAGAGGTGCGCGACATGGGAAGCCTTTTGCAGCGGGCAGGCCTTGCCCTGCCGGTTGCCGACAGCCTGCGCAAACGGGTGACATATCCGAACGCAATCGCCCTCATGCATGACCTGCGCGCGATGGGCGAAGGCAACGCGTTGGCGGATCGGCATCGCTCCATTCCTCCGCGCGCCTTGTTCCCGACGGCTGCGACACTTTATGCCAAACAGCATTCGGTTGAAGAAAATCGCATCCAAGCCACGTTTGAACTCGTATTCCTTACAGGTTGGGCGCCACACGAAAGCCAGCAGCAGCCGCTGCGGCCAGGTGCAGCGACCCATCGCCTGGCCGATGCGCTGGGCACCGACGAGATCTCCGCGCCCACGCCCGCGCGACAATTTGACGAAACCGCCAAACCGGTCCATGACCGGCCGGACGATGAAAGCCCTTGAGCCGATGAACATGATGCAAGCCAGCCCCGCGCCCGCGCTCGAACATGCCCCTGCCGACCACCCTCGGGTGAAGATGGGCAAGGTGGGGATTCTGTTGGCCAATCTCGGCACGCCCGACAATTATGACTATTGGTCGATGCGCCGGTATCTGAACGAATTCCTGAGCGACAAGCGGGTGATCGATTACAGCCCCTGGATCTGGCAACCTCTGTTGCAGTTGATCATCCTGAGCAAGCGGCCGTTCTCGTCGGGCGCCGCCTATAAGTCGATCTGGAACCACGAAGCGGGCGAGAGCCCGCTGATGACGATCACCAAGGATCAGACCGCCAAGATGAAAATCCTTATGGCGGAAAAGTTCGGCGACGATGTCGTGGTCGATTTCTGCATGCGCTACGGGAACCCTTCGACCAAATCGAAGGTCGATGAATTGGTTGCGCAGGGCTGCACCAAAATCCTGTTTTTCCCGCTTTATCCGCAATATGCAGGGGCCACTTCGGCCACCGCATGCGATCAGTTCTTCCGCAGTCTAGAGAACATCAAGTGGCAGCCACAGGTCCGCACGGTCGAGCCTTATTTCGAGCATCCGCTTTATGTCGAGGCGCTCGCGCAATCGATCGAGCGCGCCTATGGGGCTTTGGACAACCGGCCTGACGTCTTGGTCTGCAGCTACCACGGTGTGCCGAAGCGTTACCTGATGGAAGGCGACCCCTACCATTGCCAATGCCAGAAAACGACGCGTCTGTTGAAGGAACGTCTGGGTTGGGCGGATACGGATATCGTGACGACGTTCCAGAGCCGGTTCGGACCGGAGGAATGGCTAAAGCCTTACACCGTTGAGGAAGTGGCCAATCTGGCCGAGCAGGGCAAGAAACGGATCGCGGTTTGTGCGCCGGCCTTCAGCGCGGATTGCATCGAGACACTCGAAGAGATCAACGAAGAAATCCGCGAAAGCTTTGAAGAAGCCGGGGGTGAGGAATTCACCTATATCCCGTGCCTCAACGATGATGATGCGCACATGCACGCGCTGTCGAGCGTGGTTGAAGAAAACCTGAAGGGCTGGATCGGTTAGCGCCATTCACCCCGGGCGAGATCAACAAACTTCACCCCGATGACCCATCCGGTCAGTCGGGGTTTTTCTTGTTCAAAATCCGAAGCTGGTTGTCAGACCACCTGAGCCGAGCCAACGGGCCGACCGGTGAAAAGCTGTTCCCCGACGCGAACGGTCACCATACCATTGGCGAGCTTCCGCACGAAGTTTCCTTGAATGGACACGCAGGTCCCGATGATCACAGTAGCTAACACAGCCATATCCCCCATAGACGTGTGTTAAGATGATACCCAATTTGGTTAACAAATCACTTAAAATTTCATCATTAACCAAGATTTCTCGACAATTTTTCCTACATTTTCTGAAACTTGTGCCGATTGGGGCGTTAACCTCGCGTCAATTGCTACAATCAGGGCCCCTCGCCGAAGCGTTCAGAGCCAGTCGCGGAGAATCGGTATCAGAGGAATATCGGCTGGCGGCATAGGGTAATCCCGAAGCTCGTTGGCACGCACCCATTTCAGCGTTTGAGCCTCACGGGTTTGTGGAACGCCCTTCCATTTGCGGCACGCGAACAGCGGCATGAGAAGGTGGAAATCATCATAGCCATGACTTGCGAATGTCAGCGGCGCCAGGCAGCTTTCCCAAGTGTCGATCCCAAGCTCTTCCTGAAGCTCGCGGATGAGAGCGGCCTCCGGCGTTTCGCCGGGCTCGACCTTTCCGCCGGGGAATTCCCAAAGACCCGCCATGCTTTTCCCCTCGGGCCTTTGGGCAAGAAGGATCCGCCCGTCAGTGTCGATCAAAGCCACGGCTGAGACAAGGATGATGCTCATTTCAAGATGTCTCCGATCCTGCGGTATAGCTTCTTTATGACCGGTAATCGGCGTTTATCTTGATGTAGCCGTGGGTCAGGTCGCAGGTCCACATCGTCGACCTGCCTTGCCCAAGCCCGAGATCAACATCGATCAGAAGTTCTGCGTTTTGCATGTAGCTGGCCCCGGCATCCTCGGAATAGCTGTCCGCAACCCAACCATTCTCCGCCACAAGGATATCGCCGAAGCGAATGGTCAGCGTGTCGCGATCGGCCTGCGCGCCGGATTTGCCAACTGCCATGACGATGCGGCCCCAATTGGGATCTTCGCCCGCGATCGCAGTTTTCACGAGCGGTGAATTCGCGATTGAATTGGCCACCTTGCGCGCATCGGCGTCGCTTGCGGCACCGGTCACACGCACTTCCACGAATTTTGTGGCACCCTCACCATCGCGCACGATCTGATGGGCGAGGTCTTGCATCACGTCTTGCAAGGCCGCCTGAAACAATGGGTCGGGCGCGGTCAGGGGCCTGTTCCCCGCGCGCCCCGTCGCAGCCAGCAGGACCGTATCGGAGGTCGAGGTATCGCTATCAACCGTCACGGCGTTGAAGCTATGGTCATTCGTTTCCGACAACATCTTCTGCAGCGCGGGTTGGGCGATGGCAGCGTCCGTGAAGATGTAGCCAAGCATCGTGGCCATATCCGGTGCGATCATGCCAGAGCCCTTGGCAAACCCCATGATAGTCACCGGCGTTCCGTCAACTTCGCACGTGGCAACGGCACCCTTGGGGAAGGTGTCGGTCGTCATGATGGCACGTGCGGCAGGTTCCGCAGCCGAACCGTCAAGCGCGGAGGTGATTGCGGGCAGGGCGTTGGTTATTTTCTGCGCTGGAAGCGGCTCTCCGATGACGCCCGTCGACGATGTGAAAATATTGGAGGCCGGCAGATCAAGGGCACCTGCGGCAGCCTCCGCGATAAGCGCGACATCCGTGACCCCGCGCCTGCCGGTAAAGGTGTTGGCGTTGCCGGAGTTCACCACAATTCCGAAGCCTGCCCCGATGTCCACCTTTGGCAATTTTGCCTGACAATCCAACACCGCCGCAGAGCGGGTCGCGGAACGGGTGAAAACACCGGCAATGGTGGCGCCGGGCGCAACTTCGGCGACCATCACATCCACGCGGTCTTTGTATTTCACACCAGCGGCGCCCGCAGCGAACCGGACGCCGTCGATGGTGGGAAGGTCCGGAAAACGGTCCGGGGCCAGGGGCGAACGCGCCGGATCGTTTGCGCCCGTGGCGGCGGCCACCTTGTTTGGAGTGTCCGACATGGTGGCTTCGCCTGCCCTTGGTTATTGCGCGATCAAACCTTGGTCACGGATGACTGCGGGGTCAATCTCAACCTCGGCACGCTCGATCTCGGCGGCCTGGGTCAGCTCTTCGAGCCGGGCATCTACGCGGGCGCGACGCAGGGAATCTTCCAGTTCCGCCGCAACATCTTCGAGCGCAGGCGGCGTCTGTTCGCGGGTTTCGTTGAGCAACACCACGTGCCAGCCGAATTGCGTCTGCACCGGGGCGGACACTTCGCCTTCCGCAAGGCCGAAGACGGCCGCTTCGAATTCCGGCACCATCATGCCCGCACCGAACCAACCGAGTGCACCGCCGTTCGGACCCGATGGCCCGATGGAGTTTTCGGCGGCAAGCTCGGCAAATTCCGCGCCTTCGGCGAGCTGATCGATCATCGCCTGCGCCTCTTCCTCGGTCTCAAGCAGGATATGGGCGGCATTGTATTCGACCACCGGCTCGGCCTCGGCGTAGATCGCATCGTATTCTGCCTGAAGCTCTTCTTGCGAAAGCTCAGCCGTCGCAACATCGTCCATGAACATGGCCGCGAGGAAGGCACGGCGCTCGTTCTCAAGGCCAAGTTCGATCTCACGGCTCAGGTCGCTGGCTTCGGCGGCTTCGGCAAGGACCTGCTGCTGGATCAATTGTTCCAACATGCCATCGAACAAAACCTGATCGGGCAGGGTCTGATATTCTGCGGGCAGCATTTGGCGCATCGCGATCAAGTGACCAACCGTGATCTCTTCGCCGTTGACGGTGGCCAGAACGGTCTCGCCGTTGAGATGACCATCGGCATAGGCAGGGGCGGACAACACAAGCGCCATCGCGCCGGACATCAGAATGCGTTTCATCGGAACTTCCTTGTTGAGAGCGGGGCCGCATAGAGGCCAGACCGCCTTACGTTGACTATCATCGGGCCGACCCTTATCTCGCGGATGGGTTTCACGTCGTGGCCTTGGCCGTTGGCGGAAGATGTAGACCGCCGCGATGGGCCGAACAACCCACGACACCCACACGAAGTGTTCAGATGCGACGGGCCGCCCAGGCCGACCCGGAAAGAGGTTAAATCATGTTCGGAAAGCTGGCGAAAAAGGTGTTCGGTACACCCAATGACCGCAAGGTAAAATCCGTCAGACCGATCATCGACAAGATCAATGCGCTGGAACCCGAATTCGAGGCGATGAGCGACACGGAAATCGTCGCCAAAACCGGTGAGTTCCGCACCCGGGCGCAAAGCGGCGAAGATCTTGACGCGATGCTGCCCGAAGCCTTCGCAAATTGCCGCGAAGCCGCCAAACGCGCGCTCGGCCTTCGCGCGTTCGATGTCCAGCTGATCGGCGCTTTGTTCATCCACCAGGGTAACATCGCCGAGATGAAAACCGGCGAAGGCAAGACGCTTGTCGCAACATTCGCGGCCTACCTTAACGCGCTGAGCGGTGAGGGTGTGCATATCGTTACCGTTAACGATTACCTCGCCAAGCGCGACAGCGAATGGATGGGCAAGGTCTTTACGGCTTTGGGCATGACCACGGGCGTCGTCTATCCGCGCCAGGCCGAAGAGGAAAAGAAGCAGGCCTATGCCTGTGACATCACCTACGCCACCAACAACGAGTTGGGCTTTGATTACCTGCGCGACAACATGCGCGGCTCGATCGACCAGATGGCGCAGCGCGGGCACAATTTCGCGATTGTCGATGAGGTCGACTCGATCCTGATCGACGAGGCGCGGACCCCTTTGATCATCTCGGGACCCACGCAAGATAAATCTGACCTCTACATCAGCATCGACAAGATCATTCCGAAGATCGAGGAACAGCACTACACGCTGGACGAAAAGACGCGGCAGGCAACCTTCACTGACGAAGGTAACGATTTTCTGGAAGATCTGCTGCACGCGGAAGAGATCCTGCCGGAGGGTCAATCGCTTTACGATCCGGAAAGCACGACCATCGTTCACCACATCACCAACGCCCTGCGCGCCCACAAGGTCTTCACCAAGGACAAGGAATACATCGTCCGCGACGGTGAGGTTGTTCTTGTCGATGAATTCACCGGCCGCATGATGCCGGGTCGGCGCATGTCGGAAGGCCTGCACCAGGCGATCGAGGCAAAAGAGGGCTGCAAGATCCAGCCCGAGAACGTGACGCTCGCGTCGGTGACGTTCCAGAATTACTTCCGCCTCTACAACAAGCTGGGTGGTATGACCGGCACCGCCGCGACCGAGGCCGAGGAATTCGCCTCCATCTATGGGCTGGGTGTGACGGAGATCCCCACGAACCGCGAAATCGCCCGCATCGACGAAGACGATGCCGTCTACCGGACCGCCCGCGAAAAATACGAGGCCATTGTGAAGGCCATCGCCGACGCACACGAACGCAAGCAGCCGGTCCTTGTCGGAACGAC
>CAZPJO010000002.1:18416-25155 GCA_964586895.1 uncultured Roseicyclus sp. | reverse complement strand
AATCCGAAATGCTGGGGCAGATGCTGGAAAAAGCCGGTCTGCCGTTCAACATCCTAAACGCGCGCCAGCACGAGCAAGAGGCGCAGATCGTCGCCGATGCGGGTAAGCTTGGCGCCGTGACCATAGCCACGAACATGGCCGGGCGCGGAACAGACATCAAACTGGGCGGCAATATCGAATTCAAGGTGATGGAAGCCATTGCCGCCGATCCCGATGGCGATCCCGATGAAATTCGCCGCCGGATCGAAGAGGCCCACGAAGCCGATGAACAGGCCGTCAAGGATGCGGGGGGTCTGTATGTTCTGGCCACCGAACGCCACGAGAGCCGCCGCATCGACAACCAGCTGCGCGGTCGGTCGGGCCGTCAGGGGGATCCGGGCAAGTCGAGCTTCTTCCTTAGCCTTGAGGACGATCTGATGCGGATTTTCGGGTCGGACCGCCTCGACAAGATGCTCAACACGCTTGGCATGCAGGAAGGCGAAGCAATTGTGCACCCTTGGGTGAACAAGTCGCTGGAACGCGCGCAGGCCAAGGTGGAGGGGCGCAACTTCGACATCCGAAAGCAGCTTTTGAAGTTTGACGATGTGATGAACGATCAGCGTAAGGTCGTCTTTGGTCAACGCCGTGACATCATGGGCGCCGAAGACATCGCCGAGGTCGCCAAGGACATGCGCGATCAGGTCATCGAGGATATGATCGACACCTACATGCCGCCCAAGACCTACGCGGATCAGTGGGATGTGGAGGGCTTGAAAGAGGCCACGCAGAAGGTTCTCGGCATTGATCTGCCCATCGAGACATGGGCCAGCGAGGACGGTGTCGATCAGGAGGTTGCGACCGAGCGGCTGGAAAAGGCCGCCGACGAATACATGGCCTCCAAAGCGGCGCAGTTCGGACCCGAACAGATGCGCAATATCGAAAAGCAGGTGCTGCTGCAGACCATCGACCAGAAATGGCAGGAACATCTTCTGACGCTGGAACACCTGCGCTCAGTTGTTGGATTCCGTGGCTATGCGCAGCGCGATCCGTTGAACGAGTACAAGACTGAGTCGTTCCAATTGTTCGAGAGCATGCTGGACGGTCTGCGTACCGATGTCTCAGAGAAGCTCGCGCGCATTCAACCGCTGACCCCGGAACAACAGGAAGCCTTGATGGCGCAGCTGCGACAGCAACAAGAGGCGCAGCAAAAGCAAATGGCCGCAGCAACCGCTGGCGATAGCGCGCCTGCAGCACCATCCCAGAACGCCGCGCCGGGTTTTGTCGAAGATGATCCGACCACCTGGGGCAATCCGGGCCGGAACGACATGTGTCCCTGCGGATCGGGCAAAAAATTCAAGCATTGCCACGGTCGCCTGACCTGAGCCGATTGCGGCAGAATTAAGGAACACGCCGCACCCGCGCCCCCGATTCCAAACATTTCCGGCCCATTGCGGCCCGAATCTCACGTCATTGTGTCCATGGGTATAGGGTAGATGACGTGGAGATTGGGACATGTTGAACACATTGGTCATTCGATGTGCGGCCGTCGGGATTTTGGCATCCGGCGGTGTTTTGTATGCAATGGAAACCGGCGTAATCGGATCCTCTGGCACCGTTGAGGCCACTGCGGTGGAGCAAACCCTGACATCGCAATCGCGCGCAGGGCAGCCGCACGGTCTGGCGCCTGAATTCGCTCAGGTCGTCACAAGTTCGGATGTGCGCCTGCCTGTTGCGGTCGACCCGGTCGCTCCAGAGGCCATGGCGGTGCCCGCGTCGTTCGAAGCCCCGGAACGCACGCCAGACCTGACAAGCCCCACAGGTCTAAGCTATCTTGGCTTGCCTTGCGATATTTCCGTGACCGCAACCGCGATGCCCGCCGCGATGGTGACGCTCGACCTCATCGCGCCCTGCCGCGCCGGCGCATCGGTTCAGGTCACTCACTCCGGCCTGACCTTCGATGCCGAAACCGACGCCGTTGGCCTTTTGACACTCGATATTCCCGCGTTTGAAGCGCCAGCCAGCTTCACCGTCACCTTCGAAGACGGCATCGAGCAAACGACCTCCGTTTTCGTACCGGATCTCACGGATTTCGATCGGATCGGTCTGGTTTCGGACGATAATTCGGGGCTGGAGCTTCATGCGATGGAATTCGGAGCAGCTTTTGGCGCCCCGGGCCATGTCTGGCATGAAAGTCCCGCACAGATCGACGCCGCTCTTTCTGGAGAAGGGGGCTTCCTGACGCAGATCGCCGTCGGGCAGACCGTCACGCAGGTCTACACCTTGCCGCGCGCCACCCTGCAGGAAGGGCAAAGCGTGCGCCTGTCCATTGATGCGCCCGTGACGGCACAGAACTGCGAAGCACAGGTTATGGCCCACACGCTGCGCACCGAGGCCGCCGGGCCCGTGGATGTCACCGAGCTGAACTTCACCGTTCCGGGATGTGACGCCATTGGCGACATTCTGGTCTTGCAAAACCTGCTGACCGACCTGAGACTCGCGTCGAATTAGGGTCAATTCACGGGATATTCCATGGGATACCGGATCGGGGCGGCCATCGCGGTCGCCCTTTCCATGTTTGCCAATGCGGCGATGTCGCAGGATGTGGAACTGCGCTCTCTCGACGGAACGGTCGAGCTTGAGGGAAACCTGATCTCCTATGATGGGGCGTTCTACCGGATCGATACTGACTTCGGTGCTTTGACAATTGCGGCCGAAGGCGTCTCTTGCGCCGGGCCCGGCTGTCCGGATCTCGCGACCTTTGTGGCCGAAGCGCGGATCGCAGGCGCGGCGACGATCACCGAGGGCTTGCTGCCCGCGCTTCTGGACGCCTTCGGCGAAAGCCGTGGCATGGACCTCTCTGTCGCGGCTGACGGGGTCAGCTCAATCTACGTGCTGCGCCGCTCGGATGGCACTACGGCGGCACGATTCACCGTGGCACAAGGATCGACCGACGACGGTTTTCTAGCCCTCCTGAATGGTGAAGCTGACATCGCACTTGCCCTACGCGTGCCCTCTTCAGCCGAGATACGCGCCGCCGAAACAACCAGCCCGGATGACCCGCCGCTCGACGATCGTGTCCGTGTTCTGGCGCTTGATGCGTTGGTTCCGGTGGTGTCGCCGGAAAATCCAATCCACGCGCTGAGCCTTCCGGACATCGCGCAATTATTCTCTGGCGAGGTCGACAATTGGCTGACCTTGGGCGGGCCGGATGCGCCGGTTGCGCTTCATCTTTTGGAGCCGGGTTTGGGATTGGCGCAAGCCTTCTCGACGCAGGTTCTGCTGCCAGCCGACGTCGGGCTGTCTGCGACCATCACACACCACCCGAGTGCTGAAACCCTCTCTGAGGCCGTGGCCCGCGATCCCTATGCCGTTGGCATAACTGCCTTATCCGGGATCTCTCAAGCACGCCCCCTGCCTTTGACTGGTCCCTGCGGTCTATCACAAAGCGCAACAAGCGATGCGGTGAAGGCCGAGGATTATCCATTAACTGCGCCGGTTTACATGTACCTCGCCCCGCACCGTTTGCCGCTCCTGGTAAGGCAGTTCCTTGAATTCACCGAAACCGATGAGGCCCAACGCAGGGTCCGCGAGGCAGGCTTTGTCGATCAGCTTCTAACGCGGACGCCAATGGCCTTGCAGGGCGCGCGACTGGCCAGCGCCATCCGCGCCAGCGGGCGGGACGTGGCCCTAAGCGATCTGCAAGAGATGATCATTGCTTTAGGCACGGCAGAACGCCTGTCGACGACATTACGGTTCAATCCGGGCGGCGCGACACTGGACATACAATCGCGCGCGACGATCGCGCGTCTGGCGGCAATTGTGGAGCGTGGCGCGTTCGACGGGCGTCGCTTGATCTTTGCGGGCTTCTCGGATGGTCGGGGGTCGGCCGAAGTAAATGCGCGCTTATCACTGCGCCGCGCCGGGGTGGTACGGGATGCGTTTGTTGCCGCGTCCGGGGCAGAGGCGCGAGACCGGGTAGATCTGATCACCCATGGGTTCGGAGAGGCCTTGCCAATGGCGTGCGATGACACCAACTGGGGCCGCGCCGTGAACCGTCGGGTCGAAGTCTGGCTGGATTGAAGGTGCAGCTTGGCGGTCGGATGCGTGGCGCCGGCCCGGATGTAACCAAGCCCACGCCGGAACGGATCCGTTAATCCCAAGTCGGGTGGAATTTCCCCTTTGGCGAAAGCGTAAAGAGTTCGGCCCCGTCAGCCGTCACGCCGATGGAGTGTTCGAATTGCGCCGACAGGCTCTTGTCGCGGGTCACGGCTGTCCAGTCATCTCCAAGGACCTTGGTCTCGGGACGACCGAGGTTAACCATCGGCTCAATGGTGAAGAACATTCCTTCTTCCAACACCGGACCCGTTCCGGGCCGACCGTAGTGCAGCACATTGGGCGGTGCATGGAACACCTGACCCAACCCGTGCCCACAAAAATCGCGCACCACGGACATGCGCTGTGCTTCGACGTAGCTTTGGATGGCATGGCCGATGTCGCCAAATGTCTTCCCGGGTTTGACCGCCTCGATCCCCTTGAAAAGCGCATCATGGGTGACCTGCACCAGGCGCTCGGCCTTTCGCGGCATGACACCGGCAACATACATGCGCGATGTGTCACCAAACCAACCGTCGACAATCACCGTCACGTCGATGTTGAGGATATCACCATCCTTCAACCGCTTGTCGCTGGGTATGCCATGGCAAACCACATGGTTCACACTGATACAGGATGCATGTTGATAGCCGCGATACCCGATGGTCGCAGAGGTCGCACCAGCCTCGGTCACCCAAGCCTCGATCTGCGCGTCAATCGCGCCAGTGGTCACGCCGGGCTCGACCAGAGCGGCGACACGGTCAAGAATGTCAGCCGCAAGCGCCCCCGCCCGATGCATTCCGGCGAAGTCGGTGTCTTGGTGAATGCGAATGCCGTCTTTCGTCAGGCGGCCTTTGAAATCGTCCACGGGGTGTCTCCGTTCCGAACCCTCGCTAATTTAGGCTGTCAGAAGGGGAATTGCCAGCCATCCCGACCCAACGAAGGTCGCAATCCCATGCGGCCCATTGCGCGATGTCATTTGCTTTGCGGTGCGGGGTCTACCGGCAATGGGTCCACCAAACGGATTCCCTCGGGCGTGATTTCCGTGCCGTGGCAGAGCATGTCAACACCCGCTTCGCGCGCGGCATCAAAGGCCTTGGCATATCCGGGGTCGAGGTCGGGTGCGAGCCGGAAGCGCGCGCAATCGGTGCGCTGCACCACGTACAACATCACCGCGCGACCGCCAGCCTGCGCAATGGCGCTGAGTTCGCGTAGATGCTTGGCACCGCGCTCCGTGACGCAATCGGGAAATTCGGCCCAATCGCCGTCCCGCCGCAGGTGGCAATTCTTGACCTCGACATAGGCGTCCGGCCGTCCGGGCTCGCTCAACAAGAAGTCGATACGACTTTTCTCGGTGCCATAGCGTTGCTCAGGTTTAGTCACTGAATAGCCCGTCAGAGCCGGAATTCGGCCCGCCGCCAGCGCCTCCTTCACCAATCGGTTCGGAAGGCTCGCATCAATCCCCGCGAAATGCCCACCGGGCAATTCCACCAGCCGCCATCCATATTTCAGCTTCTTCTTGGGGTCAGTGTTCGGCAGCAACCAGATCCGCGCGTCGTCGTCCTTCAATCCCATCATCGATCCGGGATTGGGGCAATGGGCGGTTACTTCGGTTCCATCGTCCAGCACACAATCGGCGAGGAAGCGTTTGTAGCGACGGATCAAACGCGCGGGCACAAGAGGGGATGGAAAGCGCATGGGCGCGGACCTATACCGTGCAAGGCCACTAGCCAAGGAGCCCGCCCATGCCCAACCCCACCGCCGCGATGCTTGTGATCGGAGATGAAATCCTGTCGGGGCGCACCCGCGATTCAAACATGAACCATCTCGCCAAGGCGCTGACCGACCATGGCATCACCCTGATCGAGGCGCGGATGATCAGCGATGATCACAACACCATCGCCCGCCATGTCCGCGAAATGGCGCAGACCCATGACCATGTGTTCACCTCGGGCGGGATCGGGCCAACCCATGATGATATCACTGCCGAAGCCGTGGCCGATGCCATGGGCGCTGCCTGCGGGATCCGCGACGATGCGCGCGCGATCCTGCAAGCCCATTACGATCGCTCGGGACAGGCGCTGAACGAAGCGCGGCTGCGGATGGCGCGTATCCCGGAGGGTGCCACCCTTATCGACAATCCGGTCAGTGCCGCGCCGGGGTTCACGCTGGCCAATGTGCATGTCATGGCCGGTGTCCCGAAGATTTTCGAAGCCATGCTGGAGGGTCTGTTGCCCACGTTGACCGGCGGCGCTCCGATGATCTCGGCCAGTCTGCGGGTGGAACGCGGAGAGGGCGACATCGCCGCACCGCTCGGCGATTTGGCCGACGCCCATCCCGAGGTGTCCATCGGATCCTATCCGTTCCAAAGCGACGGCAAGCATGGCTCGAACGTCGTGGTGCGCAGTCAGGATGGAAGTCAGGTGGAGGCCGTGATGACTCAGTTGCGCGCCCTTTTCCCCGAGGCGACATGAAGGCGGCGGACCTCTTTCCGACAATCGCCGTTTCCTGGCCCCCGCGCACGGCGAAGAGTGTCGGGCCATTCATGGTCCCCGACGCGGATGCGGGCGGCAATCGGGTCAGTGCCGCGCACCTGAGGGAACAAACAGAACGCGGCGTCAGCGATGCGCAATTGGCCGACGCCGAAACCGCAATGCTGACCCAAGAT
>CAZPJO010000002.1:0-18406 GCA_964586895.1 uncultured Roseicyclus sp. | reverse complement strand
CTGGACAAACGCGGCTACATCGCCCGCGATCACACCGATCTTTTGCTGATCCGTGCTGCCGATCTGGCCGCCGCGCCACCGCCCGTGACGGCGTTTACCATTTGGCCTCCGCTGGCGATTCAAACCGAGATTTGGGAGGCCGGTGGCATCGACGCCCCGCGCCGAGCGGTGATGGATCGCGCAGCTTTCCCCAAGACTTCGCTTTTCGGGCGGATTAACGACAAACCCGCAGGTGCGGCATTTGTCGGGCTGAACGGCAACGTTGCTATGCTGCATGCACTGGAGATTGTGCCGCATGCACGGCGTGCCGGGTTGGCCGGCACAATGATGCGTGCCGCCGCCGATTGGGCCCAAAAGCAGGGAGCAGAGTGGTTTTCCGTCCTCGTTACACAGCAAAACACTCAGGCTCAGCGGCTTTATGCTTCCTTGGGCCTGAAAGCTGTGGGAACATATTGTTATCGAGAGAAAACAGGCGGACCAAACCCGTGAACCCTCCAGGCGCTCGCAAAACAGGCGGCGCGGCGTTGCTGTGCTTGGCCGCGCTTTGCATGCCATGCGGGGCATCGGCGCTTGATCTGGCCTTTCCGGGAACCGCAGAGCTGGTGCAAAACACCGGCCCGACCCAGGCACAGCATCCGATTGCGACAGGCGCCTTCGACGGCACCATGGTGCCCCTCGCTCAGTCCGACGGAATGGTGCAGATTCTGATCTGGCACATCACGGGTCCGGACATATCGACGGCGATGATCCTCGGCACAGTGACCGATCAGCTTGCGACCCAAGGCTATGAAATCACGTTCAGCTGTTTCGCCGATGCCTGCGGCGGTTTCGATTTCCGCCATGCCGTGCCGGTGGGTCAGGCCCCGGAAATGCACATCGACCTGAGCAATTTTCACTATATCAGCGCGACGCTCGACACCGACGATGGTGCGGAACGCGTCGCCGTGATGATAAGCGAAGGCGGTGCAACCCGTTTCGTTCATGTCACCCGTGTGTCTCCGATGGACAGCGCAGCGGACAACCCTGTGGTTTTGTCGACACGCGCGCCTCAGACTGTGGATGAGGTTCCGATCCTTCCCCGGATGGATGCCGGTGATTTGGTGGATCAACTGACCCGCAATGGCTCTGTGCCGCTTGATGATCTTCGGTTTGAGACAGGCGCTTCACAGCTTTCGGGCAGGATTTATCCCTCGCTCGTATCGCTGGCCGCGTTCCTGGCGGATGACCCAACGCGCGAGGTCGTGCTGGTCGGCCATACCGACGCCAGCGGATCAATGTCCGGCAATATTGCACTTTCCCAAGCGCGGGCAGAGGCCGTGCGTCAATACCTGACCCGCGAACTTGGTGTGGATCCGTCTCAGGTGCAGGCCGAAGGCATTGGGTTTCTCGCGCCACGTGCGGCGAACACGACCCCCGGCGGACGCGAGGTTAATCGTCGTGTCGAAGCACTTCTCATCAATCCGGGCTGAAGCAGCTGTACGATCCGGGCCGCCGATTGGCGCTACAAAAAAGCCCGGGTGATGCCAATGCATCGACCCGGGACAAGTTTGGCCCATACCGCCAAGGCAGAGACGGTTCAGGCTCGGCAAGCGAAACGGGTTACATCACCAATCATTGGGGCCTTTGTCGCGAAAGCTTTCGACGAGGTAATCAATAAACGCCCGGACCTTTGGCTGAATGTAGCGACCCGGCGGGTACACGGCATAGACACCTTGGACATCGACCGGAAGGTCGGGCATGGCATCTTCCAGCAAGCCTTCACGCATCGGATCGGCGTAAAGGAACGAGGGCAGGTAAGCGATACCCAAGCCGCCAATCGCAGCGTTCAGAAGGCTTTGCCCATCGTTGACCGTCAGCCACCCGGCGGTGCGCACCTGACGCAATTCGCCCGACGGTGCGGTCAGCTTCCAGACATTGCCCGATGATGAATTCGAGTAATGCAGAAGCTTGTGTTCATTCAAATCGTCGATCCGTTCGGGCCGACCGTATTCCTTGAAATAGCTTGGGGCAGCAATCATGCGGCGCTGCGTTTCGCAAATCTTGCGCGCCATGAGAGAGCTGTCTTCCAGCTCTCCAACCCGGATGGCCATGTCGAAGCCTTCCGAGATCAGCTCAACATAGCGGTTGTTGAGCACCATGTTGACGGTGATGTCGGTGTAATTGTGCAGGAACTCACCCAAAATGGGCGAGACATGATTCACACCGAAATCCGTCGCGATCGACACACGAAGCGTGCCGGAGGGGGCCGATTGCATCGCGGTCACAAGCGCATCTGCTTCGCCCGCATCGTTCAGAACCCGTCTGGCACGATCATAATAGGCCAAGCCGATTTCTGTCGGAGAAACGCGGCGGGTCGTGCGATTGAGCAAACGCGCACCGAGCCGGGCCTCAAGCGAAGATACATGTTTCGAGACGGCAGATTTCGAAATCCCCATCTTCTTTGCTGCATCCGTGAAGCCGCCTTGATCCACAACAGTGGCGAAGGCTTCCATTTCCGTTAGACGATCCATACCAGGCCTACTTTTGACTTCTTGCAAGCGACTTTCTGCCGTTCAATTGGGGCGCAATTGGGATGCCGCAGAGACCAAAGCAGGATTATTCCGCGGATCGTTCATGGCATGACAACAAACGTTTACCCTGCATTTACGATTGCAGGTGTGGGGCGCGGACCACTAGCAATGTGGAAACAACGGATCAAATCAGGCGAAAGAAAGAATCGACATGGATCACGCAGAGGCACGTGCAGAGCTAGCAGCCGCATTCCGCTGGACCGCACGCGAGGACATGCACGAGGGCGTGGCGAACCATTTCTCCCTCGCGGTGAATGACGCGGGCACCGAATTCCTGATCAACCCCAAGATCCATTTCAGCATGATGAAGGCATCCGACCTTTGGGTCGTGGATGCAGACGACCCCGAAAGCGCCAAGGGCAAAGACGCCCCCGATCAGACGGCCTGGGGCCTGCATGCATCGTTGCATCGCCACGTGCCCCACGCGCGCTGTGCGATGCATGTACATTCGACCTATGCCACGGTGCTTGCGTCGCTGGCCGAGTCCCGTCTACCGGCGATCGATCAGAACTCGGCCATGTTCCACAACCGACAAGTGATCGACGAGGGCTACGGCGGGTTGGCGCTTGAAGATGAGGGCACGCGCTGCGCGCAGATGTTCCAGGACCCTTCGGTACGCACGATGATCATGGGCAACCATGGCGTGTTGTTCATCGGCGAAACCGTCGCCGAAACCTTCATGCGGATGTATTATTTCGAACGCGCCGCGCGAAACTACATTCTGGCCCTGCAAACCGGCCGGGCCTTACGTGTTCTTCCCGAAGACGTCGCGGAGCGGACAGCGCAGCAATTGGATGAAGACCACGGCGCTGATGTCGATCTGTTACGCGGGATCCGCAATGTATTGGACCGCGAGGCCCCCGATTACGTGACCTGACACCGCGCCTATCTATGATCGCGCGTGAAGGATGCGACCAATCAGGTTAAGCAGAACCTGCGCCGCAAGGATCGCCGTTGTCCCGTCGCGATCATAATCCGGCGCGACCTCCACCAGATCAACGCCGACGATCCGGCCACGCTTGGCCAGGATCGCCAGAAATTCCAGAACCTCATAATAGAAGAACCCGCCATGCGACGGCGTCCCGGTGCCCGGCGCAATGGACGGGTCGAACCCATCGATATCGATGGTGACATAAAGATCCACGCCTTCCGGTACGCGCGCGGCGGCGGCTTCGGCTCCCATGGCCCGGATCTGCCGAACGGATTGGATGTCAGAGCCGAAGCGGCGCGCATCCTCATACCCTTCTTTCGCGGTCGAGCTGACATTTCGAATGCCAAATTGGCTCAGGCCGGTCACATGGTCCTGCTCGGCGGCGCGCCGCATCGGGTTGCCGTGACCGTGACGCACGCCGTGGCGTTCATCCACGAAATCCAGATGAGCATCGATCTGCACGACATGGATCGGGCCATGATCGGAAAACGCGCGGATGCAGGGGATGTTGATCGAATGGTCCCCGCCGAGCGTGACGGGCAAGGCACCAGCCGAAAGGGCGGCCCGAACACCCGCCTCGATATTCGCATGAGAGGCTTCGGTATCGGTGTGGATGATGTCGGCGTCGCCCATATCGATGATCTTCGTCCCGGGCCCGAGATACGTGACGTCGTCTTCGTGGTCATAAGCCCCGGCATGGCCAAAGGCGAACAACGTCGAGGCCTCTCTTATGCCCCGCGGCCCAAATCGCGCACCTGCCCGCCATTGCGTGCCAAAGTCGAAAGGCGCACCCAGGATGGCGACGTCGGCGTCGATCTTGGACCAATCCGGCACGTACTCATTTTTCCCGAACGTGGCGATGCCCACAAAGGGCAGGTTCAGGCGACCGGATTCGTAACCATGTGACATGATGTGAAGGTGCGGCGGGAAGGTCGCGCATTCAAGCAGATGTTGCGCCCGGGGCTGGTGTGGGACGGTCCGAGGGGCATATTTGATCAACCAATATGGGCAGATCGCGAGAGCAGCTTGGCGAAGCGCACACGGAAAACGAAGAAAAAGACCGAACCACGCACGCGCCGATGGGCACGGACACTGCGGCGGTGGCTGTGGCGCGGGGTGTTCGGCGCGGCCTCCGTGATGCTGGTCTGGATCGTTCTTTATGCATTCGTTCCGGTGCCGACCACGATTTACATGGTGCAGGAACGCGCGCGCCTTGGGACGCCGCTTGAACGCGACTGGGTCCCGATGGAACAGATCTCTCCGCATCTCGCCCGCGCAGCCGTCGCAGCCGAAGACGCCAACTTCTGCCTGCATTGGGGGTTCGATATGTCGGCGATCCGCGACGCGATTGCTGATGGCGCAGCGCGCGGAGGCTCGACCATCAGTCAGCAAACCGTCAAGAACGTCTTCCTTTGGCACGGACGCAACTGGATTCGTAAGGCGCTTGAGGCGGCGATCACGCCGGTGATGGAACTGATCTGGCCCAAGCGCCGCGTGCTGGAGGTTTATCTTAACGTCGCCGAATTTGCCCCCGGTGTCTTCGGCGCCGAGGCCGCGGCGCGGCACCATTTCGGTGTCGCCGCCGCCGACCTCTCCCCGCGGCAGGCCGCCCTACTGGCCGCCGTTTTGCCAAATCCGCAGAACCGCAATGCAAGTGCGCCCTCCGGATCTGTCGACCGGCGCGCCCGCTCGATTGCCAATGGTGCGGCAACGATCCGCGCCGATGGACGCGACACGTGCTTTGCGAATTGATTTTTCCCGTGCAAACGCGCAAAGAAAACATGCACCAGACCGAGCAGACCCATGAACCGCCTCTATCATTTTCCTCTCTCTCCGTTTTGCCGGAAGGTCCGGCTTGTGCTGGCCGAGAAGAAAATCGAAGTGGAACTGGTGGAAGAAAAATACTGGGAACCATCCACTGAATTCCTGCGCCGCAATCCGGCGGGCAAGGTGCCGGTCCTCAAGATCGATGGCATGACCTTGAGTGACAGCCAGGCAATCTGCGAATACCTCGAAGAAACCGTGCCCGACCCGGCGCTTCTGCCGCGAGATGCGGCGCAGCGGGCCGAGGTACGTCGGCTTGTGGCGTGGTTCGACGACAAATTTCACCGCGATGTCACCGTTAACCTTGTCCACGAGCGCGTGCACAAGAAGCTGATGCGGTCGGGCTACCCTGATGGACGCGCCATGAAATCAGGTTCGACAAGTGTGAAATTCCACATCAAGTACATGGATTGGCTTCTGGATCATCGGCGTTGGCTGGCCGGCGATCAGATGACGATGGCCGATTTCGCCGCCGCCGCACAGCTCAGCTGCCTTGATTACATTTCGGACGTGGATTGGAGCCTGAGCGCCCCGGTCAAGGATTGGTACGCCAAGGTCAAATCCCGGCCCGCGTTCCGGTCGATCCTCGCCGATCAAATCTTCGGCTTTCCACAACCGGCGCATTACGCCGACCTCGACTTTTGAGGGATCTGAAAGAGGCCTTGCGGCACCAAGCCCTTGAGGCCGGGTTTGCCAAGATGGGGGTCTGCAAGCCCGATGCGCTGCCGGAACTTGGCGCGCGTCTGGCCGCGTTCGTGAATGCCGGATATCACGGGCAAATGGGCTGGATGACAGAGCGCATGCATTGGCGCGGTGCCCCCGACGCGCTTTGGCCCGAGGCGACATCGGTTGTGATGCTGGCCGAACCCTACACGCCCGACGCCGACCCGTTGGATGCCCTGAAGCTGCGCGATCGCGCCACGATCAGTGTCTACGCGCAGAATAGGGACTATCACGACCTGGTCAAAAAGCGGCTCAAACGGGTTGGGCGGTGGTTGCTTGAACAGGTGCCGGATGCGCAGATCAAGGTCTTTGTCGATACGGCACCGGTGATGGAAAAGCCGCTGGCGCAGGCGGCCGGACTGGGCTGGCAAGGCAAGCACACCAATCTTCTCGCGCGAGATCTTGGGAATTGGTTTTTTCTGGGCGCGATCTTCACGACCGTCGAACTTGCCCCCGATAGGCCGCAAGAAGATCATTGTGGATCATGCACCGCGTGCCTCGACATATGTCCGACCAATGCGTTTCCGGCGCCGTTTCGGCTGGATGCGCGCAAATGCATTTCCTATCTGACGATCGAACACAAAGGGCCGGTGGACCCCGGGCTGCGCGCCAAGATGGGCAACCGCATCTACGGCTGCGACGATTGCCTTGCCGTATGCCCCTGGAACAAGTTCGCCCAAACCGCGCGCGACATCCGCTACGCCGCGCGACCCGACCTGCAATCGCCCGCACTCGCCGAACTGGTGCGCCTCGACGATGCCGGGTTTCGCGCGCTGTTTTCGGGCTCCCCCATCAAACGGATCGGGCGGGACAGGTTTGTAAGGAACGTGCTTTACGCCATCGGAAATTCCGGGGAGCCTGCGTTGGCGGACGCGGCACGCCCCCTGATCGAGGATCCGGACGAGGCCGTGGCCGATGCGGCACGTTGGGCCGTGGAAAGGCTGACATGCGACTTCTGATCTTTGGCTACGGCTACTCATCGCGGGCCACGGCGCTTGCCCTTCCGGGCGGGTGGGAAGTGCGCGCGACCACCCGCAAACCGGACAAAATCGGGGTGATCCGACGCGATGGTGTCACGCCGGTGCTGTTTCCCGGCTCGGACATGGCGGGCCATATCGAATGGGCGAGCCACGTCCTGATCTCCGCCGGGCCGCAGGGCGGACGCGATCCGGTCCTCGGCCCTTTGCGCAGGATGTTCGCCGCGGCACGTCACCTCGACTGGGTCGGCTACCTCAGCACCACCGGCGTTTACGGCGACCATGGCGGCGGCTGGGTGACGGAAGAAACCCCGTTGAAAGCGTCCACCAAACGCGGGCAGGCCCGCATCGACGCGGAAGGGGAATGGATGGATCTTTACCGCGACCACGGCCTTCCGGTGCATCTGTTCCGTTTGGCGGGGATTTACGGGCCGGGTCGCGGGCCGTTCGCCAAGGTCCGCGCCGGCACCGCGCGGCGGATCATCAAGGACGGGCAGGTGTTCAGCCGGATCCATGTAGACGATATCGCGCAGGCCGTCATCGCCTCGATCAATCGCCCGAACCCGGGCGCGGCTTACAACGTCTGCGACGATGACCCGGCCCCGCCGCAAGACGTGATCGCCCATGCCGCGGATCTCCTTGGCGTTCCAATCCCACCGGAAATTCCGTTTGAAACAGCAGTCATGTCGCCAATGGCGCGCAGATTCTATGCCGAGTCAAAGAAGGTCGATAATACGCGCCTCAAATCGGAACTTGGTGTCCGATTGCGCTATCCCGACTACCGCAAAGGGCTGGCGGAGCTGCTTTCTTCCGAAACAACAAGCTGAGCCTCGCGTCACGCGCAAATACATGTATAAATCTTCGGAAAACCAGCATTCGAGCAGCTCCATGAACCGTCGCGCGTTACTTGCCCTATTGGCCCTGTCTCCCATTGCCGCATGTTCGCGGTTCGTCGACTATGACGGGCCCGAGGTGACGCGCATTGTGGTCTGGAAAAACGATCGCCTCATGTCGTTGTTCCATGGCGACGAGATTCTGGACACGTATCAGGTCGAGCTCGGCTTCGCCCCGGATGGGCACAAATTCGAATATGGCGACGGTCGGACCCCGGAAGGCGACTACCTGATCGACCGGCGCAATCCCAACAGCGACTTCTACCTGTCCATCGGGATCAACTACCCCAACGCCGACGACATCGCCCGCGCGCAAGAGGCCGGGGTCGATCCGGGGGGCGATATCTTTATCCACGGCACCCCACGGCCGTTTAGGAACATCGACGATTGGACCGTCGGCTGTATCGCCGTGACGAATCGCGAAATGCGCCAGATCTACGCGATGGTGCCCAATGGCACGCCGATCACCATCCATCCATAAACGTTAAGGACAATTGGCACCAAACCGTTGATTCGTTTGGGCTTCCGGGCGCGTGGTGGGGTCAATTTCTGCGGTGCGGCATTCCGAACAGGCCACAAAGCAGCAGGATTCCGCGTGGTTGCCCCGGAAGTGTTGCTAAATTGACGACACAGGCGAATTCGATGCGAACACCTGATTTTCCCGCCATTGCATTCGATGATCGTTGCTGAGTATAGATTGTCACGAGGTACAGTCTTGGGTGCCCTAACCTGTGCATTGTGCGCAAAAGGGGCGTATCTTGGAGGATATTATGAAGAAACTTGCTCTCGCTGCTGCTCTGTCGGTTGTCGCCACTGGCGCATTCGCAGGCGGCTACCACGAACCCGCGCACATCGAGCCCGTGGTCATCGTGGAAGACACCGGCTCCTCGGCCGGCGGCATCTTGGTGCCCGCCATCGCCGTGCTTCTGCTGGTTCTGGCACTGCATCACAACTGATCTTCGGATCTTGTGAACGACATTGATCTGGCGCTGCCTTCGGGTGGCGCCTTTTCTTTTGTGCAAAGCCTTCGCGTGCAACCGCTGACGCGAGCTGTGCGCCTAAAGCCCCGCGTCCGCTTCGATCTGCTTCCTGGATTTCCGGGCCCGTTCGGTTGCTGACTTCAGCTGCCCGCACGCCGCCATGATATCCTCGCCGCGTGGCGTCCGGATCGGCGAGGCATAGCCAGCCTTGTAAACGATATCCGCAAACCGTTCGATCCGCTCCCAATCCGACCGCTCATAGGGCGCGTTCGGCCATTCGTTAAACGGGATCAGGTTGATCTTTGCCGGAATGCCCTGGATCAGCTTCACCAATCGCCGGGCATCTTCATCGCTGTCATTCACATCCTTCAGCATCACATATTCAAACGTGATGCGCTCGGAATTCGACGCCTTTGGATAGGCCCTCAGCGCATCAAGCAACTCGGCAATCGGCCAGCGCCTGTTGATCGGAACCAACTTGTCGCGCACTTCATCCGTGGTCGCGTGGAAGCTTACGGCCAGTTGGCAACCGATCTCTTCCGCCGTTCGTGCGATCTCCGGCACCACGCCCGACGTCGACAGCGTAATGCGACGCCGCGACAGGCTGATCCCTTCGGGGTCCATCGCGATCTTCATCGCATCGCGCACGTTCTCGAAATTATAAAGCGGCTCGCCCATCCCCATCAAAACGATGTTCGACACCAACCGGGGCTTCGCATCGCTGCCCTCCCCCGCGGCGGTCCATTCGTCCAGATCGTCGCGCGCCAGCATGACCTGCCCGATGATTTCTCCGGCGGTCAGATTGCGCACCAACTTCTGCGTGCCGGTGTGGCAGAACGAACAGGTCAACGTGCAGCCCACCTGACTCGAAATACAAAGCGTCCCGCGATCCACCTCGGGGATATACACAACCTCGACCTCATGACCGCCGGCGATCCGCACAAGGTATTTCCGCGTGCCATCGGCGCTGACCTGCTTGGACACGACCTCGGGCACATCGGCCACAAAGGTCTCGGCCAGCATCGCGCGATACTCTTTGGACAGGTTCGTCATCGCCGCAAAGTCGCGAATGCCCTTCTGGTAGAGCCATTGCCAGATTTGGCCGGTCCGCATCTTGGCCTGCTTCTCGGGCGTTCCCGCCTCGATCAACGCCGCGCGCAATCCGTCACGCGTCAGCCCGATCAAGTTGATCGGCCCGTCGGGCAGCTTGCGTTTGATCGTGGCGACGTCTTGCGTGATAGGCGCAGATGCGGTCATGGCGAAATTCCTTGGGAAGTCGCGCTGACATATAGGATCATACGCGCCCGCGCAAATGGCCTAGTTGTTGCAGCGGACCTGCGCATCGTCGATGGCCGCCGAAAACCCGGCCAGGCTGAAGGTGTCGGCGACCTGTGTGCCGCGTGAGGAAACCGCGGTCACGACAACTTCGGACGCCTCCCGCAAAGCTTCGATGATACGGGCATCGGCGGCCGGCGACCCGGCCCACGACATCGGACCTTCGGAGAACAATTCGAATGTCTGCTCTCCGGCCTGCAGCGCGACGGTGCTTCCGTCGGCAAACGGATAACCCCCGGTGTAGCTCACCTCGGCCAATCGCCCGTCTGCGGGCCAGAACGATATGAACAGGATGGCTTCGTCCCGGCGGATGGCTGCCGTGACGTCCTCGCCATCGCGCGTCGCCACCGTGCCGGACGGGATCGATGTCACCCAGCATTGCGTCGGGTTCTCCTGCACGTAAACGGACCACGCCGTCCGATCCTGCGCATGGACGGACCCGAGGGTCAGGGCAAAAGTAGCCCCCAAGGCAAGGCTGACACGCACCCGATCAGCTTCCGCAGCGGGTTTCGGCATCCTCGACGGCGGCGGTGAAGCCCAGCAGGCTGAAGGTGTCCTGCGTCTGCGTGCCCCGCGACGACCGCGCGGTCAGGACCGCTTCGGCCCCGCGCTTCATCGCGGTGATGATGCGATCATCGTCCTGCGGCGACGCGGCCCATGCCATTTCGCCTTCGGTGAACAACTCGAACGTCGTCGACCCGATTTCGATCGTCACCGTCGACCCATCGGCAAACGGATACCCGCCGGTGAAGCTGACCTCGCCAAGACGTTCCTGGCCAGGCCAGAACGAGACAAACATCAGGATTTCACCGCGCCGCACCGACACCACGCGTCCATCGCGGGTGTTCACCGTTTCCGACGGCGTGGAGACGACCCAGCATTGCGTTGGGTCATCCTCGATAAACACCGACCAATCGGTTTCGGCATTCACACGGTTGGTGGATTCTTCGCCTTCCTGCGCAAACGCAACCGTCCCCGAAACGAGGAATGCGCCCGCCAGAAGACCAGCAAGATAGTGTTTCATGAATGTCAGAGCCTCCAGCCCTTGGTCTGCCTCTGGTCGGCGCCCTGTTTTTGGGTCACTACAGTGTCGAACGTCCGACCGTTTCTGGATGACAAGTTAGCCGAAACATGTCGCTGAAAAAAGCCCCGCTTGCGAATTTTACCGCGCGGCGAAGTGAGTGGAAGGGATACGGGATGACCCAAACATCAGATGTCGCATTGGTCGAGGTGCACCGAGGGCCGATTCTCGAATGTATCCACCGCGGACATGTTGCGATTTGGCACGCCGATACAGGTTTGATCGGCGCGTGGGGCGATGCAGATGCGCATATTCTGCCGCGGTCGTCCGCCAAGATGATCCAGGCCCTGCCTCTTGTCGAAAGCGGCGCTGCGGAAGCCGCCGGTTTGACGACCGAACATCTTGCCTTGTCCTGCGCCTCGCACAACGGTGCCGCGATCCACACCGACCGTGTCACGCGATGGCTTGCCGAGCTTGGCCTTGGGGAAAGTGATCTGCGCTGTGGCCCGCAAGAACCGACGGATGTCCCCGCCCGCAATCACCTGGTGTGCCAGCACACCGCGCCCGATCAGCGACACAACAATTGCTCGGGAAAACATAGCGGGTTCCTCACGCTTTCGCGCCATCTTAGGGCCGGGCCAGATTACATCGATCTCGATCATCCGGTGCAACGTGCGATTGCAACCGCGACCTCCGAAGTGATGGATGAAACGGTTTCGGATCATGCGATCGACGGCTGTTCGGCCCCTAATTTTGCCGGATCTCTCAGTGGTTTCGCCCGCGCCATGGCACATTTCGCGGCCGCCACGCAGGGGCATGGGGCGCGGGAGACCGCGATGGTTCGGCTGCGCGACGCGATGATGGCGCATCCCGAGCTTGTCGCCGGCGAAGGGCGCGCCTGCACGCGCCTGATGCGGGCGGCGAACAAACGCGCGGCGGTCAAGACCGGCGCAGAGGGGGTCTTTTTCGCCATCGTGCCAGAGCACAAGATCGGCGTTGCCCTCAAAATCAGTGATGGAGCAACCCGAGGCGCAGAGGCCGCATTGACGCAAATCCTTGGAAATCTGGGCGTCTTGGACACGGGCGATCCGGTGTTTGTCGACCTGACCCACGGCCCCATTCGCAACCGACGCGAGGTGGACACAGGGCATTTCAAGGTCGTGGACGACCTGTCCCTCTGGCGACCCTAGGCCGCGTCGGCTTCTTCGAGCCCCGGCTTCGGGGCTTTCGCGATTTTTTCGTGGATAACTGGTTTTTTCAGCGGTTTGGTGATGTAATCGTCTATCCCGGCCTCAAGGATCCGCTCACGATCCCCTTCCAACGCATGCGCGGTCATGGCGATCATATGGACGCGCGGCAGCCCACGCGCCGTTTCTTCCGCGCGTATCAACCGCGCCGCTTCCAGCCCATCCATGCCCGGCATGGAGATGTCGGTCATGATCAAATCCGGCGGGTTCGCCTTGTAGGCGGCCACCAGCTCTGCCCCGTCATTGACCAGCTCAAGTTCCAGATCGAGGCCCTTGAGCATCGACTTGAACACCAGTTGATTGGTCTTGTTATCCTCGGCTGCAAGAAGGCGACGCTGTCCCTTGGTGGGCGGCGGCGGCTCGTCCATCACCGCCGTCAAGCGCGGTTCCATCTTGGCCGTCGGCCCCAAAAGCAATTCGCGCAAATCCGCCAATTCCATATCCGGTTGGAAGGGCGTGAACCCATCGGCGGCATCATCCGCTGACGCAATCGCCAACAGCGGCCCTTTGAACTCAGCCTTGTCGAGGGCCGTTCGCACCTCGGCGACCGCAACTGTATCGTCGCATAAGACGACGGCCTGCGTGCCTTCCAGATCGCGTTCCGAGGGCATCCGCCGAACCTGCGACGGCTCTGCATGGAGCCGGGTAAGCGCGTCCATCACCTGATCCACCGCCTCCCCGGCGCCGCCGATCATGAGGATCCGCGATTGATCAGGCGGAAGCCCGGCCACAGGAACGATCCGCGCGTTCGGATCTTCCTGCAAGCGCATGTCAAAGCCGAACGCGGCCCCTTGCCCCGGCTCCGATTGCAGCCACATGGAGCCGTCCATCAACTTCACCAACCGCTGCGAAATCGCAAGGCCAAGGCCCGTCCCGTCATGGCGGCGGTTCGCTTCTTCTTCGACCTGATTGAATTCGCCGAAAACATGGGCCTGCTTGTCATGCGGAATGCCGATGCCAGTGTCTTCGACAATGATTTGCAGGTTTAACTCACCCTCCACATCGGGCGGCAGACCCGCCATCACGCGCACCGTGACGCTGCCCTTTTCGGTAAATTTGATCGCGTTCCCGACGAGGTTGGTCAGGACCTGCCGAATGCGACCCGGATCGCCGATCATACGGTCGGGAAGGAAAATGTCGTAATCCAGCTTCAGCTCAAGTGATTTGCCCTCGACCCCGGGTCGCAGCAGCCGGAAAATCTCAAGCACCATCGCGTTGAGGTCAAAACTTTCCTCGCGCAATTCAAGCTTGCCCGCTTCGATCTTCGAATAATCGAGCACGTCGTTGATGATGACGAGCAGAGCCTCGCCGGAATTGCGGATCGTGTCGACGCAAAGCTGCTGATCCTCGGTCAAATCCGTCTCACGCAGCAATTCCGCCATTGATATCACGCCGTTCATCGGCGTCCGGATCTCATGGCTCATATTGGCAAGGAATGTCGATTTCGCGCGGCTGGCGGCCAATGCGGCATCACGGGCCGCACGCAATTGACGCTCGCGCCGGACATTCGCGGTGATATCGACCGCAATCGACACGAAGTCACCCTGCGGCGTCTGCTTGTCATCCAACCGGATCGAAGCCCCGTTCCACAGCTTGATATCGACGCGGGGGATCGGGTTCATTTCCCACCGCGCCACCATGCGATCTACCCAATCCTCGGGGCTCTCGCCCTGCAGATCCACCACGCCTTCATCGACGGCAACGCGAAGAATCGCCTCGTAACTGGCGCCTTCTGCAACGTCGCCGACGCCATCGAAGGCACCGAAAAAGGCGGGGTTGCCAGCGACCAGACGCCAGTCACGATCAAACACCGCGAAACCATCGTCCGTGGCGCGCAGCGCGTCCCAGAGGCGACGTTGCGCCGTTACGGCACGTTCGGTTGCCACCTCAAGCCGTGCTTCACTTTGCGCCGCACGCCCAAGCAGGCTTGCGTTTTCCTCACGTTGTTCGATGACCTGATAGGAAAGGGCCTCGGCGTGTTCGGCCAGTTTCCGGTTGGCCGCATACAATTCCTCCGAGCGCAGGGCGAGCAATTGCTCGGCCTGGAGCCGGGCGCGGCGTTCCTGCGCCAAACGCTCCATCGTGCTGCTCGAAGTCATGTCCCGCTTCACGCAATTAAAGGTTGTTCGGCCACAGGTTCTGCAGGGAGTCGCTGAAAATCAGGTTAATGTTCGGGCACAGGGGCGACATTCGAACCCCATCGCCTTGAAACCGGCTCCTTGGCGATACCGCTGCCCCATCGAAAGCGCACGCTTTTCGGTCCGCACGACAGCAGGAAAATGTATATACGCAATCGTCACGACCCGGCGGTCGGTGCAATCAGATACGCTCGATCGCCAGGGCAATGCCCTGACCCCCGCCGATGCACATCGTGATCAATGCCTTGGATCCGCCGATCCGTTCCAATTCATGTAACGCCTTCACGGTGATGATCGCACCCGTCGCCCCGACCGGATGCCCCAAGGCAATCGCGCCGCCGTTGGGGTTTACCTTCTCAGGGTCCAGACCAAGACCCTTGTTCACCGCAATCGCCTGAGCCGCGAAAGCTTCGTTGGATTCGATCACATCAAAATCTCTTATCGAAAGCCCCATTTTCGACAGTAGATTTTCTACAGCCGGCACCGGCCCGATCCCCATCACCTCGGGTCGCACTCCGGCATGGGCATAACCCAAAACCCGCGCCCTTGGAGTCAATCCGGCCGTCTCGGCTGCGTCACCACGCGCCAACACCAACGCCGCCGCACCATCGTTGATCCCGCTCGCATTGCCCGCCGTCACGCGCCCATCCTTGCGGAACACCGCGCGCAGACCGCCCAAAGCCTCCATCGACGTCGCCTTGGGATGTTCGTCAACCTCGAACGGCACCATGTCACGCTTCACGCGCACGTCCACCGGCACGATCTGCTCGGCGAAGCGCCCCTCGGAGATCGCGCGCGCCGCCCGTTCCTGCGAGGCCATGGCAAAGCCATCCATCTGCGAGCGTGTAACGTCGTGCTCGTCGGCGACATTCTCGGCTGTGACCCCCATATGCCCGGTGCCGAACGGGCAATTCAAAGCCCCCAACATCATGTCGAGCGTCTTTACATCACCCATCTTCTGACCAAACCGCGCCTGCGGAATCACGTATGGCGAACGGCTCATGCTTTCTGCGCCACCGGCAAGGCCGAACTCCGCATCGCCCATCGCCAGCGACTGGATCACCGATACAATCGCCTGTGCGCCCGACCCGCACAAACGGTTCACGTTCATCGCAGGCACAGTCTCCGGCACCCCGGCCTGCATCGCGGCGACCCGGCTGAGGTACATGTCGCGCGGCTCGGTGTTGATGACATGGCCAAAGGTGACATGGCCGATCTGCCCGCCTTCGACCCCGGCACGCTCCAGCGCGGCCTTGGCCACCATTGTGCCGGTCTCAATCGGCGCGGTCCCTGCCAGCGATCCGCCAAAGGTGCCAATCGCGGTCCGTGCGCCCGACAGGATAACAATCTCGTCCATCTCTCTCTCCCTCATGCGGGCGACAGAGAGACCATCACCCATTCCGGCGGCGCTCCGATGCGAAGGGGAAAGGTCGTATACCCCAACCCCCCCGACACGATCAGACGCCGTTGCTCCATAGCATGCAAACCATAGGCCAGCCGTCCACCATAACGTGACGGCGTCACCGGGCGCCAACCGGCAAGGTTGATCTGCCCGCCATGGATATGGCCGCTCAGTTGCAAGGCCGCATCGCGGTGCTGCGGCTCAAGGAAGTAATCCGGCTCGTGAGCCATCAAGACAACGCTGGCATCGAGTGGCACGTCGCGGAATGCCGCGTCGGGGTCATGGCGCGCATCGGGGCGGTTCGGGCGGCCAATGCCCTGCTGCGAATCGAACCCCACAAGCCAGGCATCTTCCCCAAGATCGACCGCCGCATTCGACAGAACCGGAATGCCCACGGCCTCCAATACGCCAACGACACCGGTCTTGGTAAACCCGTTGCGGCGCGCCTCCGGGCAATCCTTCCAATCGTGGTTGCCGAGGCTCGCGAACACGCCTTTCGGGGCACGCAGACCGCCCAACACCTGCGCAATGTCCTGCGCAGGAACAGGGGTCCCCCCCATCACGCGCCGCGACAGGAAATCCCCCGCCAGACACACAAGATCCGGCGCTTCGTCCTGAACCTGCGCCACCACCTGCGCCATCGCCTCAAGTGGCGACCAGGGATCGCAGATGTGGAAATCGCTCAACAACGCGATGCGCAGGGTCGGCGCACGCCACAGGGGCGCGCGCACATCATACCGCACCACCCTTGGCCTGCCGCCGAACCCACGCATGCCCGCGCCTCAGGCGGCGTCGAATTGCAGGGGTTTCACCTGCTGGAACAGACCCGTCGCCATCAGATCATCCAACGCCTTCGCAGGCGGCGGCCCATCAAGATACAACAGCGCAATCGCCTCGCCCTTGGGCCCGGACCGGCCAAGGGTGAAGTTTGCGATGTTGACGCTATTGGCCCCCATCGTCTGGCCCAAAGCGCCGATGATGCCGGGGACATCTTCGTTCGTGGTATAAAGCATATGCGCGCCGATCTCGGCGTCGATGTTGATGCCCTTGATCTGGATAAAGCGCGGCTTGCCATCGCTGAACACCGTGCCGGCAATCGACCGCTCGCGCTTGTCCGTTTTCACCACCAGGCGGATGTAGCCGTCGAACACACCGGTCTTGTCCTGCGTGGTCTGGCTCAACTCGATTCCGCGCTCTTTCGCGATAACCGGCGCGGACACCATGTTCACATCCGGATTGGTCGCCTTCATCACACCCGCAATCGCCGCACAATCCAGCGCCTTGAGGTTCATGCCCGTGACAACACCATTGTAGACGACATCGATGCTCTGGATCGGCTCATTGGTCAGCTGGCCCACAAAGGCCCCCAGATGTTCGGCCAGTTTGACCCAAGGCCCCATCACCGCGGCCTCTTCCGCCGTCACGCTCGGCATGTTGAGCGCATTGGAAACCGCCCCCGTCAGCAGATAATCCGACATCTGCTCGGCCACCTGCAGGGCCACATTTTCCTGCGCCTCGGTCGTGGCCGCCCCCAGATGCGGGGTCACAACAACATTGGGCAGGTGGAACAGGGGGTTGTCCGTCGCCGGTTCCTGCGCAAACACGTCAAATGCAGCACCAGCGACATGGCCCGATTTCAAAAGCTCGGCCAAGGCCGCCTCGTCCACCAGACCGCCGCGTGCACAATTGACGATGCGCACGCCTTTCTTGGTCTTGGCAAGATTGTCAGCGCTCAGGATGTTCGCCGTTTTCTCGGTGAACGGCACATGCAGCGTGATGAAATCAGCGCGCGGCAGAAGCGCGTCAAGCTCCACCTTGGTGACGCCGATTTCCTTCGCGCGCTCCTCGCTCAGGAAAGGGTCATAGGCCAGCACCTTCATCTTCAGGCCCAAGGCCCGGCTGATCACGATGGACCCGATGTTCCCCGCCCCGATCACACCAAGGGTCTTGCCCGTCAACTCAACCCCCATGAACCGCGACTTTTCCCACTTGCCGTCATGGGTCGATGCGCTTGCCTCGGGGATCTGCCGCGCAACCGCGAACATCATCGCGATGGCGTGCTCGGCGGTGGTGATCGAATTCCCGAAGGGCGTGTTCATCACGATGAACCCCTTCTTGGAGGCCACGGGGATATCGACATTGTCCACCCCGATGCCGGCACGTCCCACAACCTTGAGGTTCGTCGCGGCGGCGATGATCTTTTCCGTCACCTTGGTGGCAGAACGAATGGCGAGGCCATCATATTGGTCGATCACCGACAGAAGCTTGTCTTTGTCCTTCCCGATGCTCGGATCGAAGGTCACGTCGATACCGCGGTCGCGGAAGATTTGGACGGCGGTTTCAGACAGCTTGTCGGAGACGAGTA
>CAZPJO010000001.1:254-37369 GCA_964586895.1 uncultured Roseicyclus sp. | reverse complement strand
AAAAGACCGCGATTTCGAGATGGGCGCGCCCGAGGGCGGGACGACCGTGGAGGCACCCGAGGGCGGGACGACCGTGGAGGCACCCAAGGGCGGCACGACGCATTTCGGGTTCCAGGATGTGGCCGAGGATCAAAAGGCCGGGATGGTCCATGGTGTGTTCACCAACGTTGCCTCAAAATACGACGTGATGAATGACGTGATGAGCGTCGGCATCCACCGCGTCTGGAAGGATGCGATGATGGATTGGCTGGCCCCACGCGACGGCCAGAGGCTTTTGGATGTGGCGGGCGGCACCGGCGATATCGCGTTTCGGTTCCTCAAGCGTGCGCCCGGCGCCCATGCGACCGTGTTCGACATGACCCAGAGCATGTTGGACGAGGGCGAAAAGCGCGCCGAGGCTGCGGCGATGGCGGACAAGATTGATTGGGTCTGTGGCGATGCGATGGCGCTGCCGTTCGCGGATAACAGCTTTGACGTATATACAATCAGCTTCGGTATTCGGAACGTGGTGCGGATCAATGAGGCACTTTCGGAGGCTTACCGCGTGCTGCGGCCCGGAGGGCGGCTGGTAGTTTTGGAGTTTTCGCAACTGCCCAATGACGGGATGCAGAAGCTGTATGATTTGTATTCGTTCAACGTGATCCCGCGCATGGGGCAGGTGATCGCCGGGGATCGGGACTCTTATCAGTATCTGGTGGAGTCGATCCGCAAGTTCCCCGATCAGGAGGCCTTTGCGGGTATGATCGGTGCGGCCGGGTTCGAACAGGTGAAATATCGCAATCTGTCGATGGGCATTGCCGCGCTGCATTCGGGGTGGAAGCTCTAGGTGCGCGGACCTCACAACATTTGGCGACTGGCGCGGACCGGTGCCACGTTCGAGCGGACCGGCGCGATGGGCGCGGTGCTTGAGGCGATGGAGGCCCCGCGCGCGATCCGTGTCGCAGCCCGTGTTCTGGGCTGGCCGTTGAAATGGCTCGGTCTGCGGGGCGATCCGACTATGCCGCCCGTGCCCCGCGCGCTTCAGGCGTTGGGACCGGCCTACATCAAGTTTGGTCAGATTCTGTCGACGCGCCCCGATGTCGTCGGGCCGGAAATGGCTTTGGAATTGCAGGTCTTGCAGGACAAGTTGCCGCCCTTTCCCATGGAGGAGGCGCGCCGCGTCGTGACCGAGGAGCTGGGCCGCCCGCTGGAAGAGGTGTTCAGCGCATTCTCGGACCCGGTTGCTGCCGCTTCCATCGCGCAGGTGCACCGCGCCACACTGGCTGATACAGGGCGCGACGTTGCGGTCAAGATTCTGCGCCCGGGCATTGACCGGGCGTTCCGCAAGGATGTGGACGCGTTTCACCTTATGGCGACGCTGATCGAGACCCTGTCGCCGTCGTCGCGGCGGTTGCGGCCCCGTGACGTGATTGACCATTTCGAAGGGGTCGTGCTGCAGGAATTGGACCTGCGTATCGAAGCCTCCGCCGCCGGAGAGTTCTACGCCAACACCAAGGACGACGATGGATTTGTTGTCCCGCAAGTCGAATGGGGCCGGTCCTCGCGGCGGATGATGGTTCTGGGGTGGGCCGAGGGCCTGCCGTTGAGCGACCTGACCGCCATTGACGCCGCTGGCCATGACAAGGTGCGGATCGCGCGCGACGCGTTGCAAATGTTCCTGCGCCATGCGCTGCGCGACGGGTATTTTCACGCAGACATGCATCAGGGAAACCTCAAGATTGCGCCGAACGGGGATCTGATTGCGCTGGATTTCGGGATCATGGGGCGGCTCGATGAATACACGCGCCGGGTGTATGCGGAAATCCTGATGGGGTTCATCCGCAAGGATTACAAACGCGTCGCCGAGGTCCATTTCGAGGCCGGATACGTGCCAGCAGATCGTGATGTTGATGAATTTGCGCAGGCCCTGCGCTCGGTGGGCGAGCCGATTTTCGATATGGAGGCCAGCAAGATCTCCATGGGGCGGCTCCTGGCCTTCCTGTTCGAGGTGACCGAACGGTTCGGGATGGAGACGCGGACCGAATTGATCCTGCTTCAGCGCACCATGGTGGTTGTAGAGGGTGTTGGCAGGTCGCTTGACCCCGATCTGAACATCTGGGCGGCGGCGCGGCCGGTGGTCGAGGAATACATCACGCGCAACCTTGGCCCGCAAGCGGTGGCGCGCGACCTTTGGCGTACGGCGGTGGTCTTGTCGCGCTTCGGGCCACGCCTGCCGCAACTGGCCGAGGCCGCTTTGATCGCGCAATCCCATACTGAACGCCCCAAGCGCGAGAACCGTTGGCCCGAACGCGTGTTGCTTGGCGGCGGTGGCCTTGCGCTCGGATTGGCCGTTGCGCTGCTCTGGGCCGCGCTGTGATCAGCCGGACCGGCGCAGGCCCTGGACCGCTTCGGATGGAATGCTGACGCCGTTTTCCATTGTCACCCAGACCTCGCCGTTGAGGGTCTGCGCCTCGGTGATTTCATCGAAGACGAAGGCGTTGGTTTCTTCGAGCATGTCCTGATCGCGCCAACTTTGCGCCGACAGGGTATAGGTTCCGGGTGGCAAGGGCTGGCCGGAATTGTCGAGACCGGTCCATTCGAAAGGCTCACTTCCAAGGACCGCCGGCGTGTTGGCGACCACATTGCCGTTCTGATCGCGCACGATAAGTTCGGCCCGGTCGGCCAGAGGAGAGGGCGAAATCTGGACGCTTGTGGGTTGTCCGGTGAAATTGACCGGCATCTCGGCCCGCGCTTCCATCCCGATCCAGCCCGACAATTGCCCCATGTTCATTGCGGTGAACGCGCCTTGCAATTCGCGCAGAAGATCGTTGGTCTGAACCTGCTGTTCGACGCCCGAGAAGGTCGCAAGTTGCGCCGTGTATTCGGTGGAATCGGCGGGGTTCAACGGGTCCTGATTGCGCATTTGCGTGGTCAGCAATTGCAGGAACATGTCGAAATCCGACGTGATCGCGGAGGCCGTGTCTGACGTGTCCGCAGAGGCATTTGCAGCCGCCGCAGCAGAGTTGGGAAGGGCAGAAAGAATATCCATGGCGTGTTCCTATAGTCGAAGATCAAGCGCACCTGCGGCATGGGCAGTGCGCATTTGTGAGGCAAGGGATGGCCCATCGTTTGGCGCGTCCGATGACCGGTCATGGGCAGCCTCCCCGCGTTCGGATTGGCCGTGTTCTTCGGATTGCGCGCCAGCGCCGTCTTGGGAGATGCGGACAGAGGGGGCATCTACCCCCGCTTCGGCGAATTCCTGAGCAAGCAGATCAAGGTGACGCCGCATCAGTTCCGCGGTCTCGGGCCGTTCTGCGTGGATTGTGAGGGTAAGAACGCCGGCAAGCTCGGCCATGTGCATGCGAACGCGGCCCAGTTCCGGCGGATCGAGGGCCAATTCAAGCGGTTGACCGGGGTCAGTGGAACGGTCCTGAAGCGCGGCCGCAATTTGTTGGGCCATAAGAGTGGGCGCATTGGCCGGCGCATGGAAGGGTGCAGCCGCGGTGGCCGAAAGGGCTGCAGAGGGCGTGTGTGCCGCGGATTGCAAGGTGCCGAAGAACTCGCCTCCCGCTTCAAAATCGACATGGCTGGCCGGCGTGCCTGGGGCATTCGTTGCGCCGGTAACGGCCTGTGCGGCGAAAGCGACGGCTGGTCCGATGGGTGGCGCTGCCGTAGGACGATCCATGCGCTGCGGTGCAGGGTCGATGGCGAAGCGCTCCGTGCGATTTGCCCTGTCGGTCGCATTGTCGGCGGCCGGTGGGCTTGCCTCTTCCGGGGCTGTAGCAGGGGGCTGGATTGGTCCATTCCCGCCCTTCTGCGCGGAGTTGGCCGCCGCGACCTGCAAAATTGGCGTTGGTGCCTGCGTCCCTCCAGGGGAAGAGCGCGCCACGGCAGGGACGTCCACGGGAGCGACGTCAGATTTGGCCATCGTGGGCGCAGTCACAACAGGTGTGGCGACATTGGTCGCTTGCGCAGGGTTTTGAGGCCTTGGGGTCATGTCTGCAGTATGTTGGGCCGCGAAGGCTCCTTGCCGTATGCCGGGCGTTTCTGCGCGGTCCGACGATAGGCCCGTTGGGGAAATTGGTGCCGACTTGAGTGCGTCGGACTCGGCACGAATGGCCCGGTCCTTCGGTTCAGATTCAGGCATTTCCGGGGTCGGAAGCGGAGAGGATGCAACCATGCGATCCGCAGTCCCCGATTGGATGCGAGCGTGCGCTCCTGTGTCTTCGGTAACTATCGAAGCGGGCAAAACGCTGGTTGTGACGCCTTGGATGCGGGGGTTTGCCTCTGCACCGACCGATACAGCGTGACCCGCCGACAGAAGAGCGGCCCCGTTTTGCAAAGCGTTGGCGGGTGCGGGAGCTTGATCCGGCACCGGTTGCGTTGGATGGGAGAGCCCCGTGGGCTGCATAGCGGGCACAAGGCTTTGACCTTTTGGGGCATCTTGTCGTGCCAAGAGGTCGGAAAAAGGAGCGGCGGGGGACGACGTATCCCCAGCATTGGCTCGACCAAGCACGGAAACTGCCCCGCCTGGTTGGGGGGCGTCCGGGGTGGTCTGCGCAAAGCCCATCAACGCATGGGCCGAGGTTCCGAGCCGATCCACGAGCGCAACCGGAGCAGAATCGAGGGGCGGCACGGGAATAGCTCCGCTTGTGCCGACAACATTGGCATCTTCGTCGAACACGGCACCGAATGGCGGCAGGGTTGGATCAACGTCCCCCTCCGCTGTGCGCTGCGTTTTCACATGGCCACGGCCCGTTGAGAGTAGGCCCTGAAACAGATCATCCATTCTGGGTGTCCGCCTGATTTCGGTTGGCCCATTGCTAGCGCGTGAACCCTTACGATTTCTTTACGCCCCTCTGTCACGCTCCGGGAAAATCCTTCGAATGTGAGAGAAACCCATGCCGACGGACATCATTACAGGCGCGACCGGTTCCCCCGGGGCGTTGCGCGCTCCCACCAACCACGACGCCCTGCGCGAAGTTGCTCAGGATCTGGAAGCTGCATTTCTTGCTGAAATGCTGAAACATGCGGGTTTTGGGGAAAGCCGGGAGAGTTTCGGAGGCGGTATAGGAGAAGAGCAGATGACGTCGTTGCTCCGTGGCGAGCATGCCAATGCGCTGGCTGCGCAAGGTGGCATTGGGCTGGCCGAATCGATTTTTCAGTCGCTTTTACGACAAGCGGAGGCGGAGCAATGATAGGGCAGCGCAAGAAGGCGATCGACGTAGTGGATGAGCTTTTGCAGGCTCAGAAAACGGCACTTTTGAACGGGGATTTGTCCGCGCTCGGGCAGATCGTGGCCCCGCTAGAGCGTGCCCTGCATCGGCTGCAAACGGATCGAGCCGCGCCAAATGATCTGGCACGCGTGCAAGCCGTGGCGCAGCGCAACGCGACCCTGTTGAAAGCTGCACAGAATGGCATCGCAACCGCGCGTGCGCAGATCGCAACGCGCATTCCAGGCGGCTTGAGCACCTATGACGCACAGGGCCAGAGCCACATGACAACACCCGGGGCCTCCCGGCTCCTGGGGCGGCGATAAACCAATGTTTTGCTTCAAATCCAAGGTATTGAAGACGTGCGCATTAGGTCTCTGTTCATCTATTTCGATGCACACATTTCCCGCACCTTAAGCGGTGGCGTAGGCCGACACACCCCGGCCCGCACTCGTCAGAATGACGGCTCACTGGGCGCCCGGAACTGAGGCGTCGCCTGTAATCCGACGTGGAAAACCACGCCGAGGAACAAATAGGAAAGGGACACCATGTCCAGCATTCTGACGAACAACAGCGCCATGGTCGCGCTGCAAACCCTGAAATCCGTCAACTCGAACCTGCAACAGACCACGTCCGAGATTTCGACGGGTAAGTCGGTTGCCTCTGCCAAAGACAATTCCGCTGTTTGGGCAATTTCGAAAGTCATGGAATCCGACGTCAAAGGCTTCAAGGGGATCCAAGAGAGCTTGAGCCTCGGGGAATCCACGGTTGCTGTTGCGCGGAACGCTTCTGAAACGGTTACGGACCTTCTGACCGACATCAAGGGCAAGATCGTTGCCGCGCAGGAAGAGAACGTGGATCGCGAGAAGATCCAGACTGACATTTCCGCGCTGCGCGAGCAGATTGGCGCGGTGGTCGGCGCGGCACAGTTCAACGGCCTGAATCTTGTCCAAGGCACCGAGGATGTGAATATTCTCGCATCGCTTGATCGGTCCGGATCCGGCAACGTCAGCGCAACGAACATCACTGTGAATCGTCAGGATCTCGGGACCGGTTCCGGTACGAACGGTGTTGGCACTGGTAACGATCTTTCTTCTCAGATTGTGGGCGAGACCGGTGGCGGTGTGGCCTTCGCAGGATCGACTCTGACCAATGCCGGTGCGACTGCGACGATCTCGTTTGCTGGCGCGACCGGTTGGGACGACACGGAATCGACCTCCATCACCGTGGGCAACCAAACGGTGACCTTCACGTCGAGCGCCGATGATACGACGAATACGGTTGCACGTGACGATCTTCTGGGTCGCCTGCAGGCTTTGGATCTCGATGATGTGAGCTTTGCCTCGAACGGCACTGACGAGATTGTGGTCACTTCGACCCGGGCATTTGAAAGCCTCGATATCTCCATGGCCGACAACACTGCCGGAGGCGGTGGCAACTCCTACATCAGCGCCATCAATGGCGATCCCGTTGTGGGTACGGCGACCGAGAGCGGCACAATCGATCAGCGTGCGGAAGAAGTCTTCTTCTCGACCGGTGCCGCACCGCGTGAAGGCAATTCGTACCAGGCTTCGATCGGTGGCACGGCCTATTTCTACACCGCCGGATCCGGTGAGACGATGGAAGACGTGGCGCGCGGCTTGAAGACCGCGATCGACTCTGCGGGAATTGAAGGCGTATCGACCCAGGTCGCTATCGATGACACTACAGGTGAAGTAAGCCTCAAGGTGGACAACGATTCGGCTGCAAGCCTTGCCTTCGCGACGGCTGCCGCAGATGGCGGTGAGGCGTCCGGCGGGCTGTTTGGTCTGGACGCAATCGACGTGACGACCAACGACGGCGCTGATGCAGCGCTCGACAATGTCGAAACGCTGATTCAGAATTCGATCGACGCGGCGGCGCAATTCGGCTCGGCCCAGGGGCGGATCGAGACCCAGTCGGAATTCATCGGCAGTCTGGTCGATTCGTTGAAATCCGGGATCGGCACCCTTGTAGACGCCGATATGGAAGCGGCATCAGCGCGGTTGCAGGCCCTCCAGGTCCAGCAGCAGTTGGCAACACAGTCTTTGTCGATCGCGAACCAGGCTCCCCAGAGCATCCTGTCGCTGTTCAGGTAATCACATCCTGACCGGGGCGCGTTTGAACGCGCCTCGGTCATCATTTCCATGCGACTCCCATCTGCGGCCGCCTTTTCGACGACCCCCAGCGCCGCACCGACACGCCTTAAGGAGCTTGTCCTGTGATTTCCACCTCGCTCGCCCAATCCGCCTACGCCGCCTCGGCCGCGCCAGTGCGCACGGAACGCGGCAATGAATATGCGGCTTTTCAAACCGTAACGACGAAACTGAACAATGCCATGCGTCCGGACGCAGCGATGACCGAACGGGCGGAAGCTCTTCATGACAATCGGCGTTTATGGACCATTCTGGCTTCCGATCTTGCCGACGACGGAAATGCTCTTCCGCAGGGTTTACGCGCGCAGCTCTTCTATCTCGCGGAGTTTTCCCTCCTTCAGTCGCGCAAGGCTCTTCAAGATGCAGCTGCTTTGGAGGCGCTTGTCGAAATCAACACGTCCGTAATGCGTGGCCTCAGTGGTCAGGAGGTGTCCACATGAGTGGTCTTGTCCTCAAACTCGGACCGAAGGAACGGGTACTCGTCAATGGTGCCGTCATCGAAAACGGGGATCGGCGAACACGTCTTTCAATTGTCACACCAGGCGCAAAAATCTTGCGACTGCGAGATGCCATCCATCCGGAAGAGGCCAACACGCCAGTGCGCAGGGTATGCTACATTGCCCAACTTGTGTTGTCCGGTGACGCGGATGTTGAGGATGCAAAGGCACAATTGTTACGAGGAATGGAGCAGTTGAGCCAGGTGTTTACAGATACGGACAGTCGCGCACTGCTATCACGTGCGACGCAACATCTGGTCGAGGGACAGGTTTACCAAACGCTTAAATCGTTGCGTGGCTTGCTCGCGCGCGAAGAACGGCTTCTTGCTGCGGGCAAATCATGATCTTCCAACCGGTTCTTCCATTCGGTGGCTATGCCGGTTGGCGGTTCTTGGAATCGAACCTTGAAAGCCAACAATCTCAATTTGCGAATGCGCCGGTTCAAGACCGCGATCGTGAATACTTTGCAGAGAACATTGGAAAGGTTAGATCACCGGAGGATCTGGTTTCCGACTACCGGCTGCTTCGGGTGGCTTTGGGCGCCTATGGCCTACAGGATGACCTGCCCAACCGCGCTTTCATCGAGAAGGTTTTGTCAGACGGCGTTGACGAGCCTGAAGCCTTGTCCAACCGATTGGCAGACAAACGTTACCGCGTCTTTTCTGAGGCTTTCGGCTTCGGTGGCACGTTGCCGCCAAGCACGCAAAGCCCGACGTTCGCGGATCGAGTGTTGGCGCGGTTCGATCGCCAATCTTTCGAAGTAGCAGTTGGCGAAGTCGACAGCGATATGAGGCTTGCGCTTTCGGCCTCACGTGAAGTGCCTGACATTGTTGCAGCAGGAGGAAGCGATACGACTGCCTGGCTCACAGTATTGGGAAACCCGCCGTTGCGCCAAGTTTTTGAGACCGCGTTTGGTTTGCCGTCTGCGATCGCGACAGTTGATCTCGACAGACAGGTTGAGGCGTTTCAGCAGGGGGCTCAAAGAACGCTGGGTTCATCGGAATTTGCGCAACTTTCCGATCCGGAGGCATTGGATGAACTTCTCAAGGCCTTTACCGTTCGCGCCCAAGTGAACGCCGGCATATCGGCATCTACCCCAGGGGCGACGGCAATTACGCTGCTTCAGAACCTCGTTTGAGGCGGACCTGGTTCGTTTCAACCTATGGCGCTTTTGAAGCGGGACCCGCACGCGACAGGATTTTCTTGAGGCTTTCGAAGCTTTCTGACGCGCCACCTTCTGAGTATTTCGCGACGAAGCCGTCGAGCTTAGACCACACCTTAACGGCTGCATCGGTTACCGGGTCCGCACCGGGGGTATACAAACCTGCCTGTACCATCATCTCTGCCTTGTCATAGGCTGATAGCAAACGTCGTGCTTCACGGATCAACGCGTTTTCCGCCTCATCTGCCGCACCCGGCAAGGACCGACTCACTGAACGCAAAACGTCGATTGCGGGAAAGCGCCCGCGTTCAGCAATGTTGCGGGACAAAACCACGTGGCCATCCAGAACGCCGCGCGTGACGTCGGCGACGGGGCCTTCCATGTCTGACCCCGCAACCAGAACCGAAAAGATCGCTGTGATATCACCCTGATCGCCTACGCCAGGACCGGCGCGTTCGGCCAGGCTCATAACC
Source organism: uncultured Roseicyclus sp. (assembly GCA_964586895.1). Classification (GTDB taxonomy): domain Bacteria; phylum Pseudomonadota; class Alphaproteobacteria; order Rhodobacterales; family Rhodobacteraceae; genus Gymnodinialimonas. The sequence goes on along the minus strand of CAZPJO010000001.1, from coordinate 27,871 downwards.
GACTGTGCCATTGAGGCGGGGAAACCGGATGGGCCAAACGGTTCTCCCGCCGCTGCGGCGACATCGCGCTGCGCTTCGGCGAAACGTGTGATCGAATCGGCCAAAAGAAGAACCCTTTGGCCCCGATCCCGAAAAAACTCCGCGACGGCCATCATTGTGTAGGCGGCTCGCGCCCGCGTTGGCGCAGGGCGATCAGAGGTTGCGGCGACCACAACGGCACGCTTGAGGCCTTCCGGCCCGAGTGTGTCGGCCACGAAATCACGCACCTCACGGCCGCGTTCGCCGATGAGCCCAATCACGACAACATCGGTCTGCATCTGCTGTGCCAAAGCCGCGATCAACCGCGATTTCCCGACACCGGATCCGGCGAACAATCCGACACGCTGCCCTTCGACGATGGGCAGAAGCGTGTCGAACACCGCATGACCGGTCTCCAACCGTTGGCCAAGGCCCCGACGGCTTGTCGGTGAGGGCGGCGGAGCGAGCAGTGGATATGCGCGCACACCTTGATACAAAGCGCGCCCATCAAGCGGTGCGCCATCGGGGTCGATGACGCGTCCAAGCCAACTGATATCGGGCGCGATCACCTGTGGACCGATGTGCGAGACACTTGCGCCCAGGCGCAGGCCATCGGTCGGGCCCTCGGGCATGATCCGCGCAACACCATCCTCCATGGCAAGAATCTCACCAGTTAACTCAGTGTGAAAGCGCACCCGATCGCCAAGAGCTGCGACCCGCGTTAGCCCTGTCACGCTTACGCTGGACCGACCAAGAGCAATGACCTCTCCCACCGCGCGAGATCTGGTGATGCCGCGTAATTGTGCCCGCAAGAGGTCGATGGCGTCGGGGTTTTGCATGAAGGATTCTCCGATCATCGGCGCAAAGGCACGCCACAATTACGGAATGTAAAGGAATCAGTCTTAAGCCTTCGTGTAGCCGAAATGGGAGAAACCCAAATGTTCGACAGGCTCGAGATTTTTCAGCTGGCCGGAGGCCTCGCACGGCACTCTGCTTCACGGCAGGCGGTGGTGGCGCAGAATATCGCCAATGCCGACACACCGGGCTACCGCGCACGTGATGTGTCAGACTTTGCAGAAACCTGGCGCAACATGACGCAAGAAAACCGCCTTGGCCGCGGAGAGATGCCGATGCGTGTTGTCGATGCCGGAACACCTGCGTCACCCAACGGAAACACTGTCTCACTCGAATTCGAAATGCTGCGCGGGATCGAGGCGCAGCGCGCCCATGACCGTGCTTTGCGTGTGTACGGATCGGCCATGTCGATCCTGCGCACCAGTATCGGTCGATAGGGGGTCGTGCGATGACCGAGTTTTCAAGTGCCCTTTCCGTCGCCGCGTCCGGCATGCGCGCACAAGCGCAGCGCCTGACCCATGTGTCAGAGAACATCGCAAATGCGGACACCCCCGGATATCGTCGCAAGATTACCAGTTTCGAGGCCGAGCGCGCGCTTGGCGCCCCCCAAGGTGCTGTGAGCCCCGGCCCCGTACGCCTCGACCAGGGCGTTTTGCCGGTCATCTTCGATCCGTCGCATCCAATGGCCGATGCCACCGGAAATTACGAAGGGTCGAATGTCGACTTGGTCATTGAACTTGCCGATGCGCGTGAAGCGCAGCGGTCCTACGAGGCCAATCTGAGGATTTTTGATCAGATCCGCCAGATGTCCTCTTCTCTTAACGAACTTTTACGTCGCTAACCCCATCATCTGAGGAGAACCCCGGATGGATATTCGCCAATCCCTCGCCGCGCAGGCCTATCAACCCCTGCGCCAGACAGCACAACCGACCGAATCCACAGATGGCGGCGCCTTTAACCAGGCGGTGTCCAGTTTTGCTGAAACAGTCGCCCAAGGCGAGGCGCAAGCGCGCGCCGCCATGACAACTGGAGCGGATCCGCACTCGTTGGTTACCGCTCTCGCGCAGACGGAACTCGCCGTGGAAACGGCTGTCACGATCCGCGATCGTGTGGTCGAAGCGTATCAAGAAATCCTCCGGATGCCGGTGTAAGCGCATGGACGAGATGATCTTCTTCGACACGCTGCGCCAAGCGCTTTGGGTCTCGGTCGCGGTTTCGACCCCGATCTTGGCCGCCGCGCTTGTGTCGGGCATTCTTGTGGGCCTGTTTCAGGCCCTGACCAGTGTGCAGGAAATGACCCTGACATTCGTGCCGAAACTGGCCGCGATCGTGGTCGTTTTCTGGGTGTCGATGGGGTTCATGACGCAGACTCTGACAACCTATTTTACCGGCACTTTGGTGCCGATTATCGCGGGAATGTAGGTCATGGATAATCCCGGATACACCGCGCTGACCCGATTGTCTGGCCTTGCCAGGGAGATGTCGGTGGTCGCCAACAACATCGCGAATATCTCGACGACCGGTTTCCGGTCAGAGGGTCTCATCTTTGCGGAGCACATCGCCGCAACGGGCCGCGGTGAGCCGTCGCTGAGCATGGGCACTGCCATGGGGCGGACAATTTCCCCACAACAAGGCGCGCTGGAACAAACCGGCGGAACGTTCGATTTCGCAATCGAGGGCGAAGGCTTTTTCATGGTTGAAAACGCGCAGGGCCAGGCGTTGACCCGATCGGGTGCCTTTATCCGCAACGACTTCGGCGAGCTGGTCACGACGGAAGGCGCGCGCGTGCTGGATGCCGGGGGGGCACCGATCTTTGTGCCGCCGGATGCGCGCGGCGTGGCACTTGCCCCCGATGGCACGATCTCCGCCGACGGGCAGCCATTGACCGTTGTCGGGCTCTACATGCCTATCGATCCGCTGGAGCTTTCGCGCCAATCGGGCACGTCCTTTACCGCCGAGAGTGGATACGTTCCGGCCGAAAACACGCGCGTCATGCAGGGTTTTCTCGAACGATCGAACGTCAGCGCAGTGGCACAGATGTCGCGCATGATCGAAGTCCAGCGCGCCTACGAACTTGGGCAAAGCTTCATGGATGCCGAAGACAACCGCATCCGTGATTTCCTGCGCACTGCAGGCCAGCGCAGCTGATCCAGAAAGGATTTAACCGATGAGAGCCTTGGATATCGCCGCAACCGGCATGAGCGCGCAGCAACTGCGTGTCGACGTTATCTCGAACAACATCGCCAATATGTCCACGACCGGGTACTCCCCGCGCCGCGCCGACTTTGCAGATTTGCACTACCAGCAGATGACGCGGGCCGGTGCGATCAACGCGGCGGATGGCACGGTGGTGCCTGCCGGGGTTCAGGTTGGCCTCGGGGTGCGGGCCGCAGCGGTGACGGTCACGTGGCAGCAGGGGACCGTTGCCGCAACTGGAGGCGATCTGGACGTGGCGATCGAGGGCCGCGGATACCTCGAAGTCACCCTGCCGAGCGGCGAAAGCGCCTATACAAGGGACGGGGCGCTGCAACGGACAGGCGACGGTTTGATCGTCACCGCGGACGGGTTCGAGGTAAACCCGGGCATCACAATTCCAGTCGATGCTCGCTCGATCGAAATAAACGCCTCGGGCGAGGTCTACGCCAGCTTCCTCGGTGAAGTGGAGCCGCAACTTATCGGGCAGCTCAACCTTGTCGCATTTTCCAATGACAGCGGCTTGGAAGCCATCGGTTCGAACCTGTTTTTGGAGACTGGCGCATCCGGTGCGCCTCTCGCGGGTCAGCCGGGGGAAGATGGCCTCGGAACCCTGCGGCAGGGTTATGTCGAACAATCCTCCGTCGATTCCGTACGCGAGATCACCGATTTGATCGAAGCACAGCGCGGCTATGAGCTCAACGCCAAAGTCCTGACCGCCGCAGACCAGATGCTCGGCGCGACGACACAGGTGCGCTGATGAGATGGGTCTTGGTTTTCCTTTGTCTCGCCATGCCGGTCGCCGCGCAGGAAACGGTCATTGCGGCCGGCACGATCCGTGGCACAAGCCTGATCGGTCCCGCAGATGTCGCAACCGTTGAAGGGGAGACGCCGGGTGCCTTGTCGGATATGGCCGAGGCCGTTGGTATGGAAGCGCGGATCAATCTTTACCCGGGCCGCCCCATTCGGCCAGGCGATCTGCGCCCCCCAGCCATCGTCGAGCGGAATGAGATCGTTTCGTTGCGCTATAATCACGGTGGTCTGTTGATCTTGACCGAAGGGCGCGCACTGGATCGCGCGGCCCAAGGTGAAAGATTGCGCGTCATCAACCTCGCATCCCGTCAAACCGTTACCGCCGTGGCCTCTGCGCCCGGCCTTGTCATCGTTGGACCGTCTCAATGAAATCACGCCTTTCGAAAGTAATTTGCATCTGCCTCGCCGGCTTGGCGATGACAGGATGTGCCCGATTGGGGCAGGTCGGGCAGGTTCCCGAACTCACCTCACCTGCAAGCGGGAACGAGGTCTTCGCGATGAATGTTGCGGCGGTTCCGGACGTGGCACACGTCCCTGACCGGGCGGAAGGTGCGTCGCTTTGGACATCCGGGCGCGCGTCATTGCTCGGTGATCGTCGAGCCGGGCAACGCGGCGATATCCTGACAGTTGTCATCGAAATCGATGACAGTGCCGAGTTCTCGAATTCCTCCGAAAGAGAGCGCACCGGGTCCGAAGAACTTGGCGTTCCGAACCTTTTGGGACTGCCCCAGCGTATCGATGGCCTCTTGACTGGTGGCGGATCTCTTGACGAAGCGGTCGAATTCGACAGCACAAGCCGGTCTGCCGGAGAGGGTGCCGTGCGGCGCAACGAAGAGTTGACATTGCGGGTTGCGGCAACAGTCACGGAGGTGTTGCAAAATGGAGTTTTGCGCATCGAAGGCAGTCAAGAAGTCCGCGTGAACAACGAAGTGCGTGAGCTTCTTGTGTCTGGCTATGTGCGTCCCGAGGATATCTCACGCCAGAATTCCATCGAATACGATCGCATTGCAGCCGCCCGGATTTCTTACGGTGGCCGAGGTCTTATCACCGACGTCCAGAGGCCGCGCTATGGCCAGGAAGTCGTCGATACGATCTTGCCGTTCTGACACAAGGAGAGCTCCCATGATGCGGATGTTACTGCCGGTTCTGCTTTTGTTGATCGGCGTTGGTGGAGGGGTCGGGGCCGGGTTGGTTCTTGGCGGGGGGGACACGTCTGCCGCCCCTGAAGAGCATGCAGAGGAAGGCCATGACGACGACCCCGATGAAAGCGGAGGCGATGAACACGCGGATGATGACGACCATAGTGGCGATGACCATGCCGGCGACGACGATCACGGATCCGGTGATCCGCCACGGGTCGAACAGACCGGTGAAGGCACGGAATTCGTCCGGCTCAACAACCAGTTTGTTGTGCCGATTGTCCGCAACGGGAACGTGAGGTCTTTGGTTGTCATGGGCCTGACGGTCGAGGTGACGACCGGACTGAACAGCGAAGTCTTCAATCAGGAACCACGGCTGAGGGATAGCTTCCTGCGTGTCCTGTTCGCCCATGCGAATGCCGGCGGATTTGATGGCGTATTCACAGAAGCCGCCGCAATGGCGCCCTTGCGGGAGGGTTTGCGAGAGGCGGCGCAAAGCATTCTCGGTCGTGGCAATGCCTTTGATGTATTGATCACGGATATAACGCGACAAGACGCCTGAGGCGTTCGCTATCGCAACTTGCGGCGGTCATGCTCTAGCTTGGCCGCCGTTTTCTGTTTCTCGATCAACTTTCCAAGAACAAGGTCGCGGCCAACCGCTTTGGCAGCCGCCGTTTTTTCCCTCTCGTACGCCGCACGCGCTGACGCGAGTTGGCCCATGGCTCCGGCCTGCTCCTGCCGGAGCCGTTCGGCCTGGGCCAGCATGCTTCCAGCGACGGACGGATCATCGCTTGCGCGCATGAGATCCTTACGATGCGCGGCCAGAGTCTCAACCCGAGCTTCGATGGCCCGGACCCGTGCCCCAGCCCGGGCGACCGGTGAAAGCGCCTTGTCGGCCAACAACGAAGTAATCTCTTTGAGGCGGTTCAGCCGTTTATCCGCGTCGCTCATCGCTGGGACCTTGCCTTTTTCCGCATCAAATCCGCGAACCGGATTGCCGCAGCCACAGCGCGATAATGATCGGGCGGGATCGGGTTTCCGATCTCGATCGAGGCATGGAGCGCGCGCGCGGTCGGTGGGTCAGAGAAGATGGGCACGCCACCCTCCGACGCCGCTTCCCGGATACGGCGGGCAACCTCATCGACGCCTTTTGCAACGCAGATCGGCACGCCACCCTCGGATCGGTTCCATTTCAGCGCGACTGCGTAGTGAGTTGGATTGACCACGACCACATCGGCGGATGGAACGTCAGACATCATCTGGTTCATCGCGATGGATTGACCCTTTTGACGGCGCGCCTGTTTGAAATGTGGATCGCCTTCCGAGCTCTTGGTTTCGTCAACCAATTCCTGATACGACATCCGGTTGCGTATTTGCAGCTGGCTCCATTCCCAAAACCAATCTGCAATACCGATCAGCGCCGTCATGCCGGTGATGACGGCCAGAAAATCAAGAGACAATTTCCCCAACATCGTGAGAATTTGCCCCGGTGCGGCGTATATCGACACCAGGATCGCTTCGGCGCGGGCCCAGAGATAGAACGCGAGAAATAGTGACACGAGGAACAGCTTCACCGCGGATTTCGCAAACTGGAACATGCCTTGTGAGCCGAATTTCTGTTTTGCGTTCTCCAGCATCGAGATGCGATTGGCCTTGGGCGCGAGTTTCGAAGGTGTGAACAAAAGCGCGCGCTGACCGATCAGCGATACCAGCAATAATACTGCGGGTATCATCGTGATGGCAGCAGCTGCAACAAGCGGCCCGGATAACAAGCCCGCCGCCGAGATCGCTCCGCCGGGGCTCAGGAGGGCTGGTGCCAATGTGTCTGCTCGGCCAAGGCTCGCGTGTGTGAGCATCCCAATTTTTTCCATGACCCAAGGAGCGAGCATCGCACCGGACAACAGGAACCCCCCGTAAACCACGGCCGTATTCAGATCCGCGGAGCGAACGATTTCGCCCTTTTTTCGCGCCTCTTCCAGTTTGCGAGGCGTTGGGTCAAATGGCTTATCTGAAGGGCTTTGGGACTCGTCCATCAGCGGGCCGCCAATGGCGCCGCCAAGGCACCTTCGAATGCGTTGAGCCAAACCGGAAGAATGAAGGGCGTGGTAACCAACAAGAGGATCAAGCCGCCCCAGGTGATGGCGGGCGCACCAACAAAGGCCACCATCAATTGAGGCATCGCCTTGTTAATCACGCCAAGCGCCACGTTATAAAGTAGCGACGCGATCAGGAACGGCGCGGCCAGGGACATCGCAAGTGAAAAGCTGCTGCTGACTTGCGCCACGCCCCAGCCGGCCAGATCCCGAGGACCGGGAAGATCGCCAAATGGCAAGATCTCGTAGGAGCGAAGAAATGTCTGGACCAGGTGAAGGTGCAATCCGGATAATACGGCGAGCGTCAGCCCTCCCAGCATGAGGATCGCGCCCATCGCCGGGAGCGGATCGGGTGTGGCCCCGCCCATGATTTGGCTGAGCGATGTGGATTGTGCCGCGATTGTTCCTGCAATTTGGAGGGCATGAACCAGTAGCCGCAAAGCCAACCCGATAATGAGGCCGGAAATTGCCTCAGAGAAGAAGGCCATGGTCGGTGGAAGGACGTCCCCTTGCCCGATGGTGTCGTGGAGGATGGGCGTCAGAAACACGGTAAACGCCAAAGCGGCACCAAGGCGGATGCGCATCGGGATCATCTGCTCGCCAAATCCGGGGAGGACCATGAAGCAGGCGCCGATCCTGAGGAAAATGGCCACGGCCGTGGCGAGCCATATCTGCGAAATCGCCAGAATGTCTGACAGGAGCGCGGTCATGGGGCGGCCAGGCCCACAAGTGAGGGCTTTGCGTCGAGCCCGATTTCCTCGAATGACAACACGGGGTTCGGAATCCCTCGCGCGGTCAGGACAGTTCGCAGAAAACGCCGTCTCATCGCTGATGTGACAACGGCGGGATAGGTTCCCTTTGCGCTTGCGGTGGCAACCTTTTCGCTTACGGATTTCGCAAGTGCATTGAATTCGTCCGGGGGCAGTGCCACCTCGGGCAGCCCTGCGTCACCGCCGATCTGATACTTAAGAAAGATATCTTCCCAATCACCCGACAGTTGAACCAAAGGCAGGGTTCCATCCGTGCGCCTGATTTCAGCGATCAGTTGGAATCCAAGGCGTTGCCGCACGTGCTCGCAGATCATTTCCGGCTGGGACGACGCGCCGCGCGATTCTGCGATCGCTTCGAGGATGAGCGGAAGGTTTCGAATGGAAACCTGTTCGGCCAGCAATAACCGCAAGATCGTATGAAGCAGATCCAGCGGAACCTTGTCTGGCACCAACTCGTTCAGCAAACGGCGGTTTTCCTCGGATCGGGTGCCGTCGGACAAAGTAACGAAGGCGTCGAGCTGCCGTTGCAATGTTTTGAACGTCATGAGGCGAGAGAGGTTGCGTTTGAGGACTTCCAGAAGATGTGTCGCAAGAACCTCAGACGGTGTGACGACGGTCATGCCGGCAAGCGCCGCACGTTCGCGATCAGCCGGGCTGATCCACCGGGCTGGCGCGCCATAAACCGGTTCGGATGTATCCAATCCCTCTGGGAGATCCACCGCGCCATCCTGGGTCAGCATCAGCACGTGGGCCGGTTTGAGGGTTGTTGTTGCATGCTCAACACCCAACAGACGAATGGAATAGGTGCCGGGCGGAAGGTCCCCGCGATCCGTCAAACGCATTTCTGGCAACAGGACGCCGAACGCGCGGGCAACATGTTCACGCATGTTCTTGACGCGGGCGTCCAATCCGGTTGCGGGGTCGAGTGCGAGACTGACGAGGTCGGGTGCAAATTCCACATGAATGTCGTCGACGTCCAGGAGATCGCCGGTGGAGGCGTGGGTTTCCTCCGCCACTTCCAAGGCGGGGAGGTCGGGTGCTTCTTCCGCCTTGATGGCCTTCATGCGCCACCAGGCTGCCGCCCCCAGAGAGACGGACCCTAGAAGAAAGGGGAACAGGGGAAGGCCGGGAACTAGTGCAAAGATGCCCATCAAAATCCCGACAGTTGCCAGCGCCGAGGGGTGTTTTCCAAGTTGCGACAAAAGGGCAGTGTCCGTGGCGCCGGTCGCACCGCCGCGCGCCAGCAACAAAGCGGAAGCGATGGCGATTATCACCGCAGGGATTTGGCTGACGAGACCATCACCGACGGTCAGGATGGTATAGGTCACGAACGCCTGGCCGATTGGCATGCCATGAAGTGTCGTTCCGATGATCAGGCCGACGACAAGGTTAAGCAGCGTTATCAGCAGGCCCGCAATTGCATCGCCCTTCACAAACTTTGATGCACCATCGAGCGAGCCGAAAAAGGTCGTTTCCGCCTGCTCACGTTCCCGCCGTTCCTTGGCTTCGGCATGGTCGATGGCGCCTGCGGCCATATCGCTGTCGATGGCCAGCTGTTTGCCCGGCATCCCATCCAAGGCAAAACGCGCACCAACCTCGGCCATGCGGGCGGCGCCTTTGTTGATTACGATGAAATTCACGATCAGCAGAACACAGAAGATCACGAGGCCCATGACCACTGAGCCACCGATGACAAACATCGCAAATCCTTCGATCACTCCTCCGGCGGCGTCCGTTCCGGTGTGGCCTTGGCCGATGATCAGTTTCGTGGACGAAACGTTAAGCGATAGCCGGAGCATCAACGAGGCGAGAAGGACTGTCGGAAAGGCCGAGAAATCCAATGGGCGCTCGATGAACAGGGTGACCGTGAAGATGAGGATCGCCAGACCGAATGACGTGGCGAGACCAAGATCCAGAATGAATGACGGCACCGGGAGGATCATCATGATGATCACGGCCATCAGTGCGAGCGCAAACAGGATCGTCGGCTGAAACATTGCGCGCGCGTTCATTGGCCCGACCCCGCCAATCTCAACGTCGGATGCTGTCGCTTTGTGCGGACAATTCGGTTTGAATTCGATGGAAGGATGAAATGCATTCTGCGATTTCCAGGTATTTGCGTTACTGCGGACTTGGTTCTTGAAGAAGCGCGGTTATCGCCTCGCGAAGCGACCGACTATCGGCGACCGTGGCATCCAGTGCGGCAAGACCCTGCTCTGATTGGTCGGCGCGTCCCGGTTCGGTCGGGCGCGCGAGCATGCGTGTTGCCACCTCTGCATGAGGGCCATTTGCCAATTCGGCTAGATCCGACCAATCGGAGGCTTCCCAAGCCTCTGTCACCGGGTCAGGTTGGTTGAGTTCAACGTCGTCCCGCGCCGGTAGGATGAGCGGACGGCGAACATCGCGCAGGATCTGAGCAGCTTCGTATAGCCCCTCTTCACGTAGCAACCCTATTGCGGCGACCTGCGCCCGGCCCGCGTCTGACCCTTCGGGCCGCCATTCGGAACCGAATGTGTATGCCAGTATGAGCAAGCCGGCGGTGTCTTGGACCGCGACACGTTCTGCGATCAGTTCAGTTAGAGCGGCTTCCCGCGCGCTCCCCGCACGCGCGGGATTGCTTAGCATGGAGAGCGCTGTATCCGGTGCCCCAAGCGCGGCGTATCCAAGGAGCGTTTCTTGCCAGAGTATTGCGGTCTCTGGCCCGTCTCCGGATTCTCTGAGGAGCGCTTGCGCAGCAGTAAGGCGCTCCATCGTTGGCAACACGCCCAAGCTGCGATCGAATGCGAGCGCTTGGGCCATCGTCCCAACGGCATTCGCGCCACTATTGGTCAACATATCAGACAGGGCAGATCGTGTGTCCTCTTCGGATGTTGCTAAGGATATACCGAGGTCCAAATCAAGGAACTGCAGTTCCGCGTCGGCAATTCGGCCACCTCTGTGCAGGATCTCACGCACGTTGCGCGCCGCGGGCCCATGCCTTTCGGAGTGCAACGCGCGGGCCAATCTTGGGCCCGTAAGATCCCGTAGATGTGCGGGCAATTCGGTAAAGGCGCGTTGTATCGCGGCGATATCATCACTGTTCAGGTCGACATCAACGGCACCCGCCATATAGCGCCACAAGAGCTCCCCCCGAGAGCAATCAGCCGTCGAAGTGATCGGAGTGAAATCCGCGGTAATTGCACCGTCGACAAGATCCGCGACGTTCAGAAAGTCTTGCGATGGCGCAGACATCTGCAACAGCCAATGGCGCGCCTCCGCACCGAACCCATGATACAGGTAATATAATGCCAGCGCTTCCGCGCCATCCTCGGTTAGCGTGTCCCTTTCATCAAACAGGGCGAGGCGCCGTTCCCCCAAACCATGTTCGAAGCTTTCGGTTTCCGCCCACTCACGCGCATCGAATGGCTCCGAGCGACAGGTGCCGGGAGTGCTTGAAGGTGCAAGAGGGGTATTGAAGGAAATAGGAGGGTCGAGTGCAGTGTGTGTGCGAACCGGGATTTCATCCGGGCTGGGATGAGGGGTGCGCGTTTCGTGTTCCTCAGACGGCACCTCGACAGGACTTTCGGGTTCCACTTCGGCAGGTGCGCCGTTTTCGATCGGCTCCGGAGGGCTGGCACGCACAGGATCGGCAAAGGTTTGTGACTGGCCAAGGGACGCCTCGAGTAAACCAGATGCCGCGGCGCGGGCCAGTTGTTCGGCCATGATTTCTGCGGCTTCCTCAAGGCGAGGGTTAGGCGGAGGCTGTGTGGCAACAATGTCTTCGTCAGACTCCGGTTGGCCGATCGCAACAGGCGCCGCAGGTGTCTCGGCGAACTCTGGCAATTGGTTTGGCCGACGCAAAAGATCAGCCAGCTCCGGCAAGGCTTCTGCCGCGCGTTGTCTATCAGCCGATGAAGCGAGGTTTTCCTCGACCACCTCAGCAGGTGCGGCGGCTTCGACTGCGTCCGGGTCCACATCGGCGATGTCGATCACAAGGTATTCTTCTTGGTGCCGGAAGCTGTTGACGTCGCAGGTGCAAGCAAGCCCAAGCGCTAGGGTTTCATTAATTGGGGACAGATCGATGAGCCTGGTGCGCTGAATGAGATCGAAGGCCGCAGATGTATCAAAGCCTTCCACGGCTGGCTCAACCGTCAGGATATATGTGCTCGGATCGCTTTGGACGAGATCCCAGTCCCGTTCGGCACCGATCGGAATAACCAGCCTTGTAAAGCCAGTATGATCGCCAGATTGCACGCGCAGCGTCTGGGACGATGCACTACCTGCGAAAAGAGCAAGTGTTATGGACAACAGAATCCAGCGCATCATGCCGCTTGCTTGAGGCCGCGTAAGGCCTCTTCGAGTTCGTTGAAATTCGGGCGTACGTGATGCGGCGCGTTCTGGCGGCCGACCTCGATACAAATGTTCGTTGCGTGGTTGTGCAAGTTGGCAATCAGGACCTCCCGGATCAGGAGGTAGAATTGATGATCCTCTTCGATTGCGCCCTTCATCTTGGACGCGAAAGGCCCCACAAAACCGTATGCCAGGAACACACCGAGGAATGTACCCACGAGTGCACCACCGATTAGGCCGCCGAGAACCTCGGGCGGTTGGTCAATGGATGCCATCGTCTTGATGACACCCAAGACCGCGGCGACGATTCCAAGCGCGGGCAAGCCGTCGGCGACGGTTTGCATGGCGTGGCTGCCGTGCATCTGATGGTGCACATTCTGATCGAGCCGCTTGTCGAGAACCTCTTCGACCTGATGCGGGTCGTTGTAGTTCATCGCCGCAGCGCGCAACGTGTCGCAGATAAGCTCGACCGCCTCGTGATCGGCGAGAATCCGGGGATAGCGGGCGAAGATCTCGGACTCATTCGGATTTTCGATATGCTCTTCCACGGCGACTGCGTTTTGCCGTTGCAGGCGGATCAATTCGTACAGCAGGCATAGAAGTTCCTGATAATCGGCGTCTTTCCAGGTTGGCCCTGCGAAGACTTTCTTCAGTCCGCTCAATGTGGCTTTGATCGTGCCCTTGTCGTTTGAAATCAGAAACGCGCCCAAGGCAGCACCGAGAATCATCATCATCTCGAATGGCAACGCCTTGATGATGATTCCGAACTTGCCGCCGGCAAGCTTGTAGCCACCGAACACCATTCCGAAGACCACCAGAATTCCTACGATTCCGAGCATTGCGGATTCTCCTGCTTATCAATCTGGTTTGGCATTCAGAGATTAAGAATCGGTGTCTGCATCGGGCTCGACATCCGGATCTTCCAATGTCGGAGCGCTGGCGTTCCGGGTCGCGATCACAACCGAGATGGCGTAGGCATTCGCCGGATCCAATTCAGACATGATCGCGGCGCTCGCCGCAGGAGACATCCGCGTCAGGAAGCCAGCCGCAAAATTCGGATCCATCTGTGTAAACAAGGCTGCGGTCTGATCCGGGCCCATGGTCTCATAGACTTCGGTCAGGCGCGCGAGATCACCTTCTGCGGCCGTATCCGAAACCTGTATCAGCGCCTGCAATCGCTGCTCTGCAGCTTCCAGTGTAGCAAGGCGTTCATCGATCAGGACCTGGGCGACATCAACGGCGCGTTCGCGGTCATCCAGTTCTGCTTCACGAGCGGCAAGACGGTCACGTAACATAGTGACTTCGTCCATTGCTGCGCGCAGTGGCGACGTCGGGCCCATCACGGAAGGCAAGGGTTCGGGATCGGACGCAGACGCTGGCGTGACGAATTCAAGCTCCATCGTTCCAAGCCGCAACACGACCGACACGGCAAAAATCACGCCGAGCGTCACCAGGACACTTCCGCGTTTCAGACGCCTGGTTTTCTTCTTTTTTGCCATGATCAACCTGCCAAGGATCTGCGATGCCGGAACAGCGGCGTCTGTACAGATTCATTTGATTGAGCCGCATCAGCCGCCGCCCGGCGCGATCCGAAGATCGGGGTTACATCAGGCACAGAGGCCTCTTCGGAGGGCTCTGTCTCGGAATCCCGCTCAGTGAATTGCTCAGGCTCCGATGGGGGCGCAATTGGTGCAGGTTCATCGCGTTCGGTGGTCTGAGCTGCGATCGCCTCTTCCGCAAAGTCATGACAGGCAGCGATCATCATCTCCAACTCGGTTGAAATGTCGCGGGCCTGATGCACCAGGTCATGAAGCTGCTTTCCGGCCCCGTCTGACCCTGCTTTCGCCTCTCGCAAAGCGGCCTTCATCTCGTCGACCTGGCTCGACATGACCGCGATGGCTCCGCCTAAGCCTTTGTCAAAACTGGTTAAACGGTTGAGTCTGCGAGACAGCACCATGCAGTACCCCATGGCCCCGAGGCTTGCGAGGATGACCAGAATATCTGCGCCGTAGTTCAAGAGAATAGTCATTCAGTTCACCAGAAATTGTGTGACAAGCAAATCGCGGACGCGCCCCGTGCCCGTGACCACCTGAATGCGTCGCAACATCTGTGCGCGCAGTCGGGCAAGGCTTGTGGGATCGCTGAGTTCCGAAACGGAGACGACACGAAGGTAGGAGTTCAGGACATCGAGCACCCGGGGGCTAAGGCGTGTCACCTCCTCCAGATGGCTGGGTGTTACCTCCAGCGCAGCCGTGAAGATCAGGTTTCGCCCCGAATTTTCGGAGCCGAGTGACACGACAAGGGTTTCGAGCTGCACGAAAGCAACATCGGCAACGACGCCTTCGCCATGCTCTTCATCGCCGTGCTCGTCGGCCACGTCTTCATGGGTTTCTTCATCCGAGCCACCGCTCAAAGGCCCCTGGGTGACGGCCCAGAAGCCGCCGCCGCCGCCCACTGCTGCCAGAATCACACCGAGCAGAAGCGGGATCAGTAAGCCCTTCTTCTTTTTGGGTTCTTCGGTTTCGATTTCGTCCGCCATGATTCTCACGATCTTGTTTCGTTCTTCATCGTTTTAGCGGGAAGGCACTAACCGATTGTTAAGCGTACAGCGGCTATCACCGAGGCAACGGGCCAGAATGGGTCGATAAAAATGGTGCTGCGGTGAACAAGCTGCTTGAACTCTGGAATGACATGGACGGACGCCGGCGTGGGCTCCTGATCGGGGGTATTGCCGCTCTTGGGATTGTCCTTCTGATATTGACGCGGATCGCGTCCCAACCCTCCTACACCTTGCTCTATAGTGGCCTCGATGCAGCGGCCGCCGGAGAGGTCGTGGAGGCTATCTCTGCACGGGGTGTCGCGCATCGTGTCGAAGGCGATTCGATCTTTGTCGACAGCGCCGAACGCGACGCGCTGCGGTTGGCCCTCGCCAGCGAAGGCCTGCCCGCAAACGGGCCGCAAGGCTATGAGTTGCTCGACTCGCTGTCCGGGTTCGGTACGACATCACAGATGTTCGACGCCGCCTATTGGCGTGCCAAGGAGGGGGAGCTGTCGCGCACGATCATCGCGTCTCCTGCGATCCGTGCTGCACGGGTGCATATTGCGAATCCCTCCGCCGACCCGTTTCAGCCGACCCGCGATGTCACGGCCTCGGTCGCGATAAGACCGGCGGCCGGTGGACTGGCGCCCGGACATGCGCAGGCTTTGCGGTATCTCGTGGCCTCTTCCGTGCCCGGCCTCAGCCCTGACAACGTGACCGTGATTGACGCAGATTCGGGCCAGGTGATGGGGGCCCAGGATCAGATGTCGCCCGCTGCCGATGCCGCCGGACGCGCCGAACAAATGCGCACAAATATCGAGCGATTGCTTGCCGCGCGTGTCGGTCCCGGAAATGCAGTTGTGCAAGTGTCGGTCGAGCTTGAGATGGCGCGGGAAACGGTTTTGGAACGTGTGATCGATCCCGATAGCCGCGTGATCATCGCAACTGAAACCGAAGAGCTCGACAATACCTCGCGCGACGCTGCTGGCGGCGGTGTAACGGTGGCCTCGAACCTACCCGACGGCGAAGGCGCGGGCGGTGAAGGCTCCTCTGCGCAAACGACCGAATCTCGCGAACGCGTCACTTTCGATATGTCCGAGCTGCAACGCGAGGTTGAACGCGAGCCAGGTGCTGTGCGCAGGATCACGGTCGCGGTTCTTCTTAACGGGGTCGAAGAAGTGGGGGTCGACGGCGCGGTGCAAACGGTACCAAGGGCCGAAGCGGAGGTCGAAGCGCTGACCAACCTGGTGCGCTCGGCCGTGGGCTATGACGAAACCCGCGGCGACGTCGTTACCATCCAATCCATGGCCTTTGATGCGGCTGCAATAACTGAACTGACTGAGGCGGGGTTTGTCGACCGCTTCAATGTCGACATTGGTCGCATTGTCCAGACAGCGCTTTTGTCTCTTGTGGCGCTGGCCATAGTGTTCGGCCTTTTGCGCCCAATGCTCTCTTCTAGCCGCTCAGCGACGGATGGCTCAATCGACCTTCCCCCGCTGGAACCAAGCCCGGGCTTGCCCGCGCCTGTGAACGCGGCCGCGTCCGGTGCCGATCCGATCGCCGCCCTTGGGGACGGTGCCTTTGCGAGTGATATCGGATCGTCGGCTGACGTTTCTGCCGTGCCGGACGAGAAATCCTTCAAGCCGGAAAACATCGGAGACGCCTTCGACCGCGCCCTGCCCATGATGATGGCCGGAGCGATGTCCGAGGAAGCGGCGCAAAACCTGTCGCACATGGATCCGGTCGAGCGCCTGCGCCTGCTGATCCAGGAACGGGAAGAAGAAACCGTTCAAATCCTGCGTAACTGGATGAACGAAGACGATGAGGCACCGCAATGAACCGGTCATTGTCGTTGGAGGACTTCGCAAGCCCCGAAGCGCCGGCGTCGCGGGCGCCAACCGCGCCAGAAGTGACCGATCAAGTTGAAGCCCTCGATGCCTATGAGTCCGGCTACAAATCCGGGTGGGCAGATTGTGCCGCCGCGGAAGACGAATTGCGCAAATCGGTCGGGACAGACCTTGCGAAGCGCTTGCGCGAAGCCGAACTGACGTACTCGACCGCACGGCAGGATATCCTTTCCTCGCTCGCCCCGTTCTTTGAAGAGCTGGTCACAGCACTCCTGCCGCGCCTCGCATCGGATGCGGTTGCGCCGATGGCGGCGCAGGAACTGCATGATCTTCTTCAACATGACGCGTCCGCTGCAATCCAGGTCATGGCCGCCCCGGCGTCATGCGAAACCGTTCAGCGATTGCTTGAAGCAGAAGGCTTCGAGGATGTTTCGGTTCGCGCTGAACCTGCCTTTTCGGAAACCCAGGTGTCTTTGCGCGTCGGATCAGAACGACGTGACATCGATCTGTCAGACATCACGCTGAAGATCACAGAAGCCGTACGGGCCTTCCAGGCCCAAGCCGACGACCCCGTCGCCATAAAAGGAGCCGCCTAATGGCCGATGCTGCTGCAACTGGGCGAAATTCCGCCCTTCATTCCGTTCCAATCGAAATCCGGGTTTGCGTCGGCAAAGCGCGTCCGCGCCTATCAGATATGCTGGCGATGGATCCCGAGACGGTCTTGCCCCTCGACAGTCGGATCGAGGACAAGGTCGGCCTTTGGGTCGGCGACAAGATGATCGCCGAGGGCGAATTGGTCGAGCTTGATGGGGACCGTGAAGGTCAATTGGCGGTTCGTGTCACGGAACTTATGGATCGCGGCGATGCCTCGGATTAATCCCGCCGCATTCCTTTGCGCGTTTGTCGTCTTCCTGGCCATACCAGGCATCGCGATGGCGCAGGAAGTGACGTTAGACCTTGGTGATGGTGGAAGTCTGACCGCCAGAACGTTCCAACTGATTGCACTGATTACGCTGCTCAGTCTTGCACCTGGTCTCGCGATCATGGTGACCTGTTTTCCTTTCGTCGTTACGGTCCTGTCCATTCTTCGGCAAGCGATCGGGCTACAACAATCGCCGCCGAATATGCTGATCGTCAGTTTGGCGCTTTTTCTGACCTACTTTGTAATGGCGCCGGTTTTTGAGCAGGCATACACTATCGGAGTTGCTCCGCTAATCGCAGGCGACTTGACGGTCGAGGCTGCCATTCCCCAGATTTATGAGCCGTTCCGGGGCTTCATGATGAACCGCGTCGACACTTCGACATTGGTGAGCCTTGTGGAAATGCGTCCGGAAACGACCGTAGATGATCCGGACGCATCTGTCCTGATCCCGGCCTTTATGCTCAGCGAAGTGGAGAGAGCCTTTCAGATCGGCTTTCTGATCTTCCTCCCGTTCTTGGTGATCGATCTCGTTGTCGCGGCCATCCTGATGTCCATGGGGATGATGATGGTGCCACCGGCAATTGTATCGTTGCCCTTCAAGCTTGCCTTTTTTGTGGTTGCGGACGGATGGACCCTGATCACCGGCGCGCTTGTTCGCAGCTATTTCTAGCCACTCCAGATCTCGGGAAACCAACATGGACCAGAACTCCGAACGTCAACAAAAGCCCTCAACATCCCGTCAAGAAAAGCTCAGCATTCTTTCTGCAATCCTTGGGCCAGAGACCTTGGCGAAACTGAAGGCGGAGCACCCCGGCGAGGATAGTGCATCGGCAACGGGTGCAATTGATCCAGATCCGACCCGCGCCGAATGGCACCGCAATCGCTTGCTTGAGCGTTTCCGCGCAAACACCAGCGATCAAGTCCCTTCCAAGGCTGAGGGCAATCCGGACCCTTTGGGTGACCTAGCCGTGCCGAAATCCGAACAAGCCGCCACGCCAACGATTGTCGAAGATCGACTAAGTCAGATTGGCATTCCGCAGGATCTTGCCATGGAGCACCCTGCAGTCATTGCACATATCATGTGCAAAATGCCACGTGGTGAACGGGTGCACGCGATGAAAGCGCTTCCCGGGCCTGTGGCGAGAGCTGTGCTGCGCAGAATTCGCTAAAGCGGACATCATAAGCAAGTGGAGCGTTGCCGCGTATTGGATGCCCGGCGCGCTCTTTTGCAATCTCGCGTTAGGGGTTGGTCGTGGCTGCTGAGCAAGCCGTGCGCCATTCTCTTACGAAAAGACTCACCTCGGTTGGGTGTTGCCTGCAGAAGGCTTTTTCAGTCCCGCGGCTAAAGGGATGAAGCCACTAAAGGCCTTATGCAATTGCTGTGCCGTTCGCGTATTTGCGCTGCACTTTGCGTCGATCCGTTACCGAACGATGAATTCTGCATGTAAGGCGCCGGCGGCTTCGATGCTTGACAGGATATCGATCATGTCTCTCGGTGACACGCCAAGGGCATTCAGCGCTCCGACAACTTCCGAAAGAGACGTGCCGCCTGAAACTTCCGCCAGGCCGGTTCCGGGTTCTTCGATCAACTCCGCATTTGTGCGCGGAAGAATGACGGTTTCACCTTCGGCGAAAGGATTGGGTTGAACTGCGATCGGAGCTTCCTCGATCCGCAGTGTCAGATTGCCTTGTGCGACTGCAACCCTACTGATCCGGACATCTTCGCCCATCACGATCGTCCCGGAGCGCTGGTCCACGACCACACGCGCCCGCGTTTCCGGCTCAACGAGAATATTCTCGACACGTGTGATCGCATGTGCAGGCGAAGGTGCTCGGGTTCGGTCGATATCCAACAGGACTGTTCCGGAATCCAGCATTGCCGCGACAGATCCCCCGAACTCCACATTTATGGCGGCTTCGATCCGTGCTGCGGTCGTAAAGTCGGGGGACCTCAACGCGAGTCGAATTTGGCCCAGAGCGGTAAAGTCGAATTCGACCTCCCTTTCAACGCGGGCTCCGGTCGGGATCACGCCTGCCGTTGGAACGCCCTGGGTGACTTGTGCGCCGTCGCCTTCAGCGGTTGCACCCCCAGCGATGACAGCGCCTTGTGCTACGGCGTAAATCTCGCCGTCTGCAGCTGTAAGAGGGGTCATTACCAAGGTGCCGCCCAAAAGGCTGTCTGCATCACCGATCGCAGACACAGTGACATCGATTTGACCGCCTTGCCGTGCAAAAGGTGGCAGCGTCGAGGTTACGATCACCGCAGCCACATTTTGCGGGCGAAACTGTTCCCCTGTAACGTTAACGCCAAGCCGCTCGAGAATATTCACCATGATTTCTTCGGTGAAGGGTGCATTTCTCAGGCCGTCTCCGGTGCCGTTCAGGCCAACAACAAGGCCGTAGCCGACAAGATCGTTGCCACGCACCCCGTCAAATTCAACGAGATCCTTGATGCGGATGGGTGTCGCCGCCGCAGCGGCTGCCAGAAGACTGGCCGTAAGCAATACTATAAGAAATCGGATCACCGAAGGAACTCCGTGAGGCTCAAGCGCGACATGCGCGATGTGAGGATGTAAAGGCTTTCGAGTTGCAAATTTACGGCTTCCAACTCTGTGGCCGTCCGATAAGGGTCTGCGTCCACAAGACGGCCATATTCCAGTTCCAAAGCCCCGCGCGCAGTTTCTGCAGAAACCTTTGCTTCTTCGATCCGGGCTTCTTCCGCTCCAAGCCGTGCGCGAAGCCCGACGACTTCCGTTTCGCTGCTGAGGATCTGCTGTGCGGCTGATGTGATCAATTCCCCTCGTTGATCGGTTGGAAGGGTAAGCGCGTCATCGGTGGCGAGGGTCGCAAGTGCCAAGCCTTTCAGCGTTTCGCGTATGGCTGGATCAAGTGCGGTGATGCCCGTTTCCGCAACCTCACCTTCTGCTATGAGAAATTCCGGAGCGGGTCCTGCGCCACCTTGCCAAGCGATCGTTTCGTATCCTCCACCTGGATCGTCGAACCAAGCGCTCACAGTCGCTTCAAGTGTCGCGGCATCCGTGGCGCCCGCCGTCACCGTTCGCAGTTCCGCCAATATGGCATTGCTTGAGATCAGCGGTTGAACATTTGGTTCGTCGGCAGAAAACAGGCTGCGGCCTGCAAAGCTGGTATTCAAAGCGTTAACGGCGGCATCGAACCGGTCTGGCGCTTGTGCAAGTTCCAATTGCAGTTCGCCTGCATTGCCTACTCCGGCGAGCGAAAGCAGTGATGCGCCAAACCCCTCAAGCTCGGCCCCTATGCGGCCGAGCGCGGTTTGCCGACCTGCGGCCGATGTGGCCGCGTCAGAGATTGCGTTCTTGAACGTATCATTCAGCCGCAAGCTGCGTGTGATGTCGGCCAGGCCAGAAAAGTCGCCACCCAGCGCTCTGCCCTTGTCGGCAACCTTGCCTGACGCGAGTTCGGAGGTCAGACGCGCCATGTCGGATCGGAGGTCCGCCCCCTGCCGGCGCAGGGTCTGAAACTGTGCCATGTCGCCAAAAGTCACCAGGGTCATGATGCGATCCTCATCAACTCGTCCATCAATTCTTCCGCTACGTTGATCACTCGGGCATTGGCGGCATAAGCCTGTTCGATCTTAAGAAGGCGTTGCAGCTCATCGTCGGTATCGACGCCCGCGGCGAGCTCGGATGTCATGAGGACATTGTGCAGGTTCGCTGTGTGGCTCAGTGCCGTTTCGGCGCTTATCCGCGAGAGCCCGGCCAACGAAAGGGTCTCCGACGCAAGGTTCGATAGAGATCGTGTTGTCGGCGTGAAACCGCCCGATGCCGTGAGACGTTGGTCGGCGAGAGCGTCGACTTGGGCGGTCAGGAACGTTGCTTGTCCGGTTGGACCTTCTGTCGCGGCGCCAATCCCGTCACGCAACCGCCAGACAGCACCACCTTGTTCGGGAAGCACGGCCGAATTGACCCGCAGGCGACCGGCCAGGCCCACTTCATTCACGGGGTCCACGAGGGCGCCTGCATCTGTAAACAAGCCGGGGTCGCCAGGCGTTACGCTCGGATCGAGACCTGCTTGGTCAAACCGTTCGGCCAAGTCTCGTGCGACGGCATCCATGCGGGCTTGTGCTTCAGGACCCAGGGCGTCGCGCACGTTGAACATGGCGCTCAACTGTCCGCCACCCAAGGCGGGATTTGCGCCTTCTAGTCGCAGCGGCCTTCCATCAATGCTCAACCCAGAAAGGTTTCCATTTGCGAGAGAAAGGAAAGGATCCATACCTGCAGCGGGGTCGAAACCCAGTTCCGCGGCACGGTGACTGAGAAGTACATGCCCATCACTGCTGTAGAGTTGGAGCGTGCCGTTGGACTCGCGTCGGGACTCGAGCGGAACATAGGGTGCGATCTGGTCTACGAGTTGCGCTTGGGCGTCATAGAGTGCAGCCATTTCGCCACCATTCGCCGGTGTCGATAGAATGCGTTTATTGAGGTTCGCCAAACCCTCCAGCGCGGAATTTATCTGATCGACTGTCCGCCCAATCTCGGCGTCCGCTCTTTTGCGTTCATTTTGGATGCCGTCACTGATCTGGTTGATGGTTTCGGCCATACCTTGCGCCGACCTGACTGCGCCCGTCAGATGTGTCGTGTTCCACGGCGTGTTCGACGCGGCGACAAGCTTTGCCTCGAAATCCGCGATGCGCGCTGAGAGACTACCGCTTTGATCGGGCGTTCCGATAAAGCTTTCAAGGCGCGTTGCGAAGGCGACCACCGTTTGATCAGCACCCAGGCTGGCCGAGACCTGGCGACGCTGCCCGGTCAGGATCGCATCTTCCTGTCTGGTCACCCCAAGCACCCGCACTCCAGAGCCTGTATCGCCCAAGACGCGACTGCCCGTTTCGAGCCGACGTGTTCCGTAGCCTTCGGTCATCGCATTGGCGATATTCGAAGACACGATATCCGCGCGGCGGGCTGACGTGGTCAGCCCGCTTAGTGCGTTTGATAAGGCGGAGGAGATACTCATTCATGGATCTCATTGAAGTGTGAAAAGAGGCGCGCTACCGGATGATGTTGGTCGTTTCCTGCAGCATTTCATCCACCGTCTGGATGATCTTCGCGTTTGACGAATAGGCGCGCTGCGTCTGGATCAGCTGCGTCAGTTCGGCGGCGACATCGGTTGCCGATTCTTCCAGTGCATAAGCAACCACATCACCGGTTGGACCGTCTCCTGCATCCCAAAGGAAGAAGGAGCCGCTCTCCGAAGAGGTCGAGTAGAGCTGGTTGTCATGCGCGACGAGCCCATTGGGGTTGGGCAGGTCGATCAAGGGAATTTGATAGACGGTGCGGGTGATGCCGACGTCAAAATTCGCATGCACGTAGCCATTCGCGTCGACTTCAACAGACACCAGGTTGCCGACGGGAGAGCCGTCTTTGGAAATCGCAGTCGGTGCAAAATTGTCGGAGAGTTGGGTCAGGCCCGACCCCACGCCTTGCGCGCCGATATCAATCTCGATCGGTCCACCGAGCACATCGACTGTAAACGCGCCTGTCGTGGAGCTCCATCCGCCACCAACAGGGGGCGTGCCCTGGGTCACATCCTGGATTGTGCCGCCGCCGGTACGACTGTCGTCGAATTCAACCGTGTACTCACCGATTACCGCCCCGTTCTGCGCCGAGTCGGTCAGGACCACATTCCATGTGTTGGACGCTGGATCGCCAACAAGTGGAACGACGGGTGTGAAGGCCACATCAATAGATTGCGACGTGCCGAGGTTATCGAAATATTCGACCGAAAGCTGGCGCGTATCGCCGGCAGAGTCGGACGTCGTGTCCGTACCCGGCAGGTTCACACCCAGGGAGATCCGGGTCGTGGGTTCAGACGTGAATTGATTGACATTGACCTGCACGGGTTCAAGTCCCGCACCGGTATCTCGTGGGAAAGAGGGGACGGTGCCATCCGCGTTCGCGGGCCACCCCATCAAGGTCACACCGGTCGATGTCCGCAAAAACCCTTCGGCATCAGTACGAAAGGACCCTGTCGTTGCCAGAAACAAGGGAAGGTCCCCGGAGCCATCGACACCAGCGGCTGCACCGGTCGTGACCGGTAGAAACCCCCGTCCCCGGACCGCGAGATCGGTTGGGTTGTTCGTGGTCGCCAGCGCCCCGGGTTGGTCGATGAGGCGTTGCGTGGTCACACGAACACCGCCGGCGGAATAGATGCCGCTGCCGGACTCGATAACCATGGAGTGGAAATCCGCCACGGCCCGTTTGTAGCCGTTGGTTCCGGAATTCGCGATATTGTCTGCAATGGTGGCCAAGCGGCTTGCGTTGACCGAGAGGCCTGCAACACCTGCGTTGAGCGAGGAAGATATTGTCATCACATGCACCTTTCTGCTGCATCTGGGAATTTTCCATACTGTGCGCAGCGACGACTTAACGTCGCCCTAACAGATAAAATGCGACGCGTTTTCAGTAGGCGTTTCGCAGCAGAATGATTTCCAAACGGTCATTGCGCGGGGCGATGCCAGGCTCGACCGCAGGTTCGCGGTCCGAATGACCGGTGACGCGCGACACCCGAAGGGGGTCGAGGCCGCCGGCCTCAAGCAGGGCGCGCATCAATTGCGCGCGTTCGGTTGTGCGTTGCCAGCCGCTCACGCTGGCGCGGACCAACGGCTCGGTCGCTATGTGTGCTTCGATCGCGACCCCGTTTCGCACAGTGCTGAACAGATCGGCCATGGTGATGGCCAGTTCGGCAAGCCAGGGTTGCGGCATGCCTGTCTCGGGGTCGAAAAGCGGGGCGCCGGGTCTGGAGAACACTTCCACAAGAAGCCCCTCATCGGTCAGCCGGGTTTCGATATGCGGGCGGGCCAAATCACTGACCGCGCTGTCACCGCCCTCTCCCGTGAGCGCGCCTTCGATTTCAGAAAGCTCGGCGTTTTCGCGTTCGGCATCGTGATCGGTGCCTTGTGTGCCCATCGCCTGCCGGCCTTCTGTGGGCTGCCGACTGGACGCGCCAATCCCGTTTTGGGTCATGACCTCTTCCGAGAAGGGGCTTTCGCCGCCAAAGGCCCCATCCCCGCCACCGGACACGCGGGCGATCGGAATGCTGGGGCTGAAATAATCTGCAAGGCCCTTGCGTTGGTTTTCGGTCGTTGCGTTCAAAAGCCACATCAGCATGAAAAATGCCATCATGGCGGTCACGAAATCCGCATAGGCGACCTTCCAGGCACCGCCGTGATGTCCGTCACCGCCGGACACCTTCTTGCGTTTTATGATGATTGGACGAACGTCGTCGGCCATCCTGAAACTCCTGCCTTTGCAGGGCATGTGTAGGGGAAACCCGTGAACAGACGTTTAATCGGCGCAAACCAACGACCCTATCCGATCAAAAGGCAGGGCGCCGCGTGGCGGTGGGTTATGGCGCTTGGGTCGTGTCCATTTCATCAAACGTTGCCTTGGCCAGCTTGATCGCGTGGTTCGCCTTGGGAACGCCTGCATAGACCGCGACATGCAGGAACGCCTGCACGATTTCGTCACGCGTCGCGCCCGTCCGTTCGGTCGCGCGGATGTGCATCGGGATTTCGTCGAAATTCCCACATGCCGCCAGCAGCGCCAGGGTCAAAAGTGATCGATCCCGGTTCGAGATCGTGTCATCGGCCCAAAGCGTGCCCCAGGCGCCTTCGGTGATCATCTCCTGGAACGGGGCGTCGAAGGCGGTTTTGGCGGCCTCGGCGCGGTCGACATGCGCATCGCCCAGAACCGCGCGGCGCGTCTGCATGCCCTTCTCAAAACGATCTGTCATCTGGGAATACCCTCTCAATACGGCAGGCCGACGTAGTTCTCTGCCATGGCCTTTTGCGCGGATGCACTGGACCGCAAGAAGGCGAGGTCGGCGATTTGCATCTTCAGGTCGAACTCTGACTGGCCGGGAAACTGGTGCATCAGGGTGGTGAACCACCACGAAAACCGTTCGGCCTTCCACACGCGGGCCAAGGCACGGTCGGAATAGGCGTCGATCCCGGTCTCAGATCCCTCGCGGTAATATGCCAACAACCCTTCGAACAGGTAATGGACGTCGGAGGCGGCGGTGTTGAGCCCCTTGGCCCCCGTGGGTGGCACGATGTGGGCCGCGTCACCGCATAGGAACAATCGGCCCCATCGCATCGGTTCGGTCACGAACGACCGCAGCGGTGCGATGGATTTCTCAATCGACGGGCCGGTGATCAGCGTCGCGGCCTGATCCTCGGGGATGCGGCGCTTGAGTTCTTCCCAGAAGGCATCATCGCTCCAATTATCGGGGGAATCGTCAAGGCTGCACTGGATGTAATACCGACTGAGCGAGGCGTTCCGCATGGAGCAGAGCGCGAAGCCGCGCGGGGAGTTGGCATAGATAAGTTCGTGGTTCACCGGTGGCGTTTCTGACAACACACCGAGCCAGCCGAAGGGATAGACCTTCTCGAATTCCTGCCGGATATTGTCTGGGATCGCCTTGCGGCTGACGCCGTGGAACCCATCGCAGCCCGCAACGAAATCGCAATCGATGCGCTGCGCGGCACCGTCAACGTCATAGGTCACGAACGGGGTGTCACGATCGGCATCGTGGATGACGACGTTGTGCACCGAATGAATGACCGAACCACCGTTTGCGTCGCTGGCGGCGTAGAGGTCCCGGGTGACTTCGGTCTGGCCGTAGACCACAACGGGTTTGCCGACATGTTCGGTGAAATCCACGCGGAACATCTCGTCGCCGTAGGACAACAGCGTTCCGTCATGGGTGAAGCCTTCGGCATGCAGGCGGTCGGCGCAGCCTGCCTGTTCCAGCAATCCGACAAGGCCCTGTTCCAACACGCCGGCGCGGATGCGGCCGAGGACGTGGTCGCGGGTCTGGCGCTCCAGCACGACGGATGAAATCCCCTGACGGTGCAGAAGCTGCTCCAGAAGCAGGCCGGACGGTCCGCCGCCGATGATTGCAACCTGTGTTCGCATGGTATCCTCCCCTGCGCGCGACGATAGCGGCGCGGTGAGTGACGGCAATAGCGTTCCTCAGGTTTGCCGAGGAAGGAAGGCTTCAACGGCGGCCGACGCGATCACGAGGGTTTTGCCGGTGTCGGGGTTTGTGACGTCGAGCCCGCCGAACACGGCCGTTACGCTGGCGCGGCCGCGGGGCAGCTTTCCGGCGAGGGCGTCGCAATCGACCCTGGCGGGATCCTGCACGCCGATGGTGACCTGCACGCGCATCTGATCGTGCGAGATGCCGGTGGCTTCGAACAGCGGGATCGCGGAATGGCGAATGGCGTCTTCGATCGCGCGGGCGGCGGCTTTGGTGTAATCTTGACCGTATTGATCGTTGCCCATGCCCATTTCGATGATGAAGCGTTGATCGCTCATGGCTGCACCTCCACATCCAAAGCCACGGAGATCGCGACGTTGGCGATGACGGTGGGGTTGCCGCCGTCGGTACGCGGCACGTCGAGGCCGCCTTTGCGGGGGACGACCTTAATCTGGCCGTAGGGAAAGATCGCGGCGATGGCGTTGGCGTCGAGCGCATCTGGGTTCTGGACGCCGACTTCGACGGTGATCTGCATGTCTGTCTTATCCTTGCCGTAGAGCTCGGCGAGGTTGATGGAATTGTGCCACAGCGCGTCCTTGACGGCGCGGGTCGCGGCCTCGGTATAGTCCTGTCGGCGGAGGGAGGATCCCATGCCGAACTCGGTCAGAAGACGTTTCAGGGCCATGGGAGACCTCCTGTGAATTACCGCGCTGGCGCAGGTTTGTGCACGCTTGCACAAGATACCTAAAGCACTGAAAAAGAACAATAAGGTAAAAAATATTTACCTTTTGTTAACCCACGAAATCCCCAATATCACGCCAGGCTGGGCAGCCAGAGCACGATGCCGGGGAAGGCCACCAGAAGCGCGATGGTGACGGCGTCGGCGATGAAGAACGGGGTCACGCCGCGAAACACATCCTGCACCGAGAGATCATCGCGCACACCGGCCACGACGAAGCAATTGAGGCCGATGGGTGGGGTGATCAGACAGAATTCGGCCATTTTGACCACCAATATCCCGAACCACACGGCACACATCGGCCCCGACATGCCAAAGGCGCTATCGGCCGCAGACACATCG
>CAZPJO010000001.1:0-244 GCA_964586895.1 uncultured Roseicyclus sp. | reverse complement strand
GGCCATGACCGCCGGAAACACCACGGGCAGGGTCAAAAGCAGCATCCCGATGGCATCCATGAACATGCCCAACACGGCATAGGCCAGAAGGATGCAGACCAGGATCAGCATTGGCGACATCTCCAAAGCGGTGATCCAATCGGAGAACACGCCCGGCAGATCGGCGAAGCCCAGGAACCGCACGTAGATCAGCACGCCCCAGATGATCGAGAAGATCATCACCGAAAGCTTCGCGGTTTCGATC